>NZ_JAUBTU010000007.1:5470-25373 GCF_036705085.1 Microcoleus sp. B6-A1 | reverse complement strand
GGCAAGATGCCTGTGCCACACACAGGCAAGATGCCTGTTCCACACACAGGCAAGATGCCTGTTCCACACGCCTGAATTACTTCGATGCCAAATTTGCCAAAGACTCGCCCGCAACCCGGCAAATCCGCCAGTCGGGCATCACATCAGCACCGATACCCTTGTAAAATCCGATCGCCAATTCATTCCAATCCAAAACGCTCCATTCCAAACGCCCGCAGCCCCTTTCTACTGTCAACTGCGCTAAATAAACTATCAAAGACTTGCCAATTCCCCGCCCTCGAAACTCAGGCAGCACAAACAAATCTTCCAAATAAATTCCCGGCTGAGTTAAAAAAGTAGAATAATTGTAAAAAAACAGCGCCCAGCCCACAACTTGACCTTCACACTCGGCTAAAATCGCTTCAGCAAAAGGTCGATCGCCAAACAAATGATGCTCCAAATCAACCGCATTGCCAGTAACGGCATGAGATAATTTTTCGTACTCAGCTAAAGCTTTAATCAAATCAAACAGCACCGGCACGTCGGCGCGGGTAGCTGGACGCAAAATTACCTCAGAAGACATAAATAAGTAAGTAGTACGCGACAATTAACAATTAAAAATACCACATCAAGACCTTTTTAATTTGTAATTTTTAATTAAGTTTTCCCCCATTGAATCAGCATATATAGCAATCCTAAATCCTTTGTGAATTTCTTACTCCCTCCCCTTGATAAGGGGAGGGTTGGGGTGGGGTAAAAAGTTTACAACTCCTGCAAGGATTGCTATATACGGCGGGGTCGGAGTTTCCCCCACAATAATTTTAAGATTTTTCACAATGCAAACTCAATGTTTTTTAGCTTATTTCAACCAGCCCTTCAATCGTTCCGTCACTTGAGGGCGGCGCAGCTTTCGCATTGCCTTATTTTGAATTTGACGGACTCGTTCGCGGGACAAATTGAACAAACTGCTGACCTCTTCTAAAGTGTAAGGTTCGCCGGTCAGCAAACCGTAACGCATAGCAACAATCTCTTTTTCCCGCTCAGTCAAAATACTGTCCAACACCTCCAAAATATCTTGGCGCATCATCATCTCATTCATCTGAGCTTCGGGAGATTGCGTCGCGTTATCTTCGAGAACATCCAAAAGTTCCGAACTTTCTTCGGAGCCGATGCGGTGGTTGAGAGACAAAGATTGCCGGCGTACTTGCTGGAGGTAGCGAAGCTGTTCGCAAGTTACTTGCATTTCTCTAGCGAGTTCAGTTTCACTGGGATTGCGTTGAAGAGAACGCCTCAAATCCCGATAAACTTTTTTGAGTTTATTTAACTGTTCGACAATGTGAACCGGCAAGCGAATCGTCCGCCCTTGATTGGCAATTGTCCGGGTAATTCCTTGGCGAATCCACCAATAGGCATAAGTAGAAAACTTGTAACCCTTCTCCGGATCAAACTTTTCGGCTGCCCGATTCAAACCCAAAGCTCCTTCCTGAATTAAATCGAGAAAAGGCACGCCCCGATTAAGATAGCGTTTGGCAATCGAAACCACCAAGCGCAAATTCGAGCTGATCATTTTCCGTTTCGCCGACTGACACTGGTGGCGAAGCTGTTGCAGTTGAGTTTCGCTTATCCCCAAAGCCGCTGCGAGTTCAGCTTTTGTCGGCACTCTGTCTAATTCCTGCTGCAAACGCTGTTCTAGTTCATCCAGGGCTACCAATTCTTGAACGCGGCGCGCCAACTCCACCTCTTCGGTGGCAGTCAGTAGAGGATAGCGAGCCATTTCCTTGAACAAAGCTCCCACTGGATCGTCGGCAGACCAGTTGTTGTATGCTGACGATCGAGTTACCGTCGGACGATCGATCTCAGTGTCTTCATCTTGTGCGATCGCGAATGAGGCTTCGGGTGCCACCGCAAAACTGCCTAGGTCAGATTCTGCCATATCGTGCTTGGTGTCGGTGGAAGGATTTGAAAAGTATCCCTTAACTTTAACCAATTTAACCGGAAATTTCCGAAATCCCAAATCCCAAATCCCAAATCCCAAATCCCAAATCAATTAGTTCGAGCCAGTAAAGGAGCTGCCTGCAATAATTGCTGAGTATAAGGGTGCTGCGGATTAGTAAAAATATCCCTAGTCTTACCGATTTCAACAATTTTGCCAGCATTCATTACCGCAATACGATCGCAAAAAAATCTCGCCACCCACAAATCGTGCGTAATAAACAGATAAGTCAAATTAAATTCCTGCTTCAACTCCAACATCAGCTCTAAAACTTGAGTCTGCACGCTGGCATCCAGCATACTCACAGGTTCGTCGCAAATTATCAGTTGCGGCCGAGTAATCAAAGCGCGGGCGATAGAAACTCGCTGCTGTTGTCCTCCTGACAATTCCCCCGGATAGCGACGAAAGAAATCCTCCCCTGGGCTTAAACCCACCCGCTCTAACATTTGGATTACTTGTTTTTTCGCTTCGCTGCCATTAGCTAATTTGTGAATAAACAAAGGGTCAGCAATACTTTGCCCGACAGTCATCATCGGATTCAGGCAAGCGTGGGGGTCTTGAAAGATCATTTGCATTTCGCGGCGGTGCTTCCTCACAGCATCGCGGTTCAGGGCAGTTATATCTATTCCTTGAAATTCCACTTTGCCACCAGTCGCGGTAATTAGCTGCAAAATCGTGCGTGACAAGGTACTTTTGCCGCAGCCGGACTCCCCCACCAGCCCTAGGGTTTCTCCCCGTTGTAGCTCTAAACTAACGCCGTCTACTGCTTTAATTACCTGGCGATTCCTGGAAAACAACTGATCTAATAAATTGCTTTCTAAACTGTAGTGTTGCTGCAAATTGGTTACAGTCAAAAGAGGCGAATTTGTTGAGTTTGCAGTAACCGCTTCAGTCCTGATTTCCTCGAATGCTAACCCTTTGTCAGAATCGGCTTGAATGTGCAAAGCTGCTTTGAGGAGCGATCGAGTATATTCGTGCTGCGGCTTCTCAAAAACGTTTTGCACCGGCCCTGTTTCTACGACTTTACCGCCGTACATCACCGCAATGCGATCGCAATACTCAGCCACCATCGCCAAATCGTGAGAAATCAACAAAATCGCCGTTCCCCGTTCCTCACAAAGTCTGGTTAATTCCTGCAAAATCTGAGCAGCTACAGTTACGTCCAAACTTGTAGTCGGTTCGTCCGCCACAATTAATTTGGGATCGAGCAAAAGAGCCAAAGCAATTGCTACTCTTTGCCGCATTCCGCCGCTAAATTCGTGGGGAAATTGCGACCAGCGAGACGCGGGGATTTTCACAGCTTCCAGAGTTTCGATCGCCCGTTTCTTAGCTTGCTTGCGATCCAAATTCGGTCTGTGAGCTTGCAAAGTCTCGATGCAATGTTCTCCTACAGTCATCAAAGGATCGAGACGAGTCATCGGATCTTGAAAAATCAATGCTACAGCTTCGCCCCGAAACCGTCTCAGCCGCGAAGCATTCATATCAAACACCGACTCTCCAGCAAAACTAACTCGCCCCTCAATCAGCGTTGAATCCGGCAGCAACCGCATCGCCGCCCTTCCCAAAGTTGACTTACCGCACCCAGACTCCCCAACTAATCCGAGCTTTTCCCCCGGTTTCAGCGTCAGGGAAACCCCGTCCACGGCCCAACCGGATTGGCCCCGCCGCTGAGGATAAGCTACTCGCAGATTGTCAACGGAAAATAGAGAAGAGTCATTAGTCATTAGTCATTAGTCCTTAGTCAATCGATTTTAGATTTTAGATTTTGGATTTTAGATTAAAGAATTAAAGCATTAACTTGCGCGAGATAAATTCGGGGGCTTGTATCCTGGATGCTTGATTGTCAGTAGTCAGTGGTCAGTGGTCAGTTGTTATTTGTTATTTAATGGTCAATATACTGGCTGTTAGTTGTTACTTCTTAGTGTTTGAGAGTTATTAGTTATGGGCAAGAGACTGCTCTGCTGTTTGTAAATACAAATAAAAATAGCTACAAACAAAGCTTTTATTAGTACATCATTCACCGAGCAACTGATAACTGACAACTGACAACTGACAACTAACAACTGACAACCATCAACTGACTAAATTTCCTTTCGCTTCAACTCAGCTCTCCGCAGTATGTAGGTAGCCGCACAATCTGCGTGAGGATGGTCTGCTAAAACTTCCGCGAGTTCCAACACATATCCGGCGATATCCGGCCCCAGCTTCTCAGTCAGCACTTGACGTTCGCGAGAGGCGAGTTCTTGCACGCGGGCCTTAGCTTGCCAATTCGGAGAAAACATCTTGTCAATCTCGGTGTGGAATCCCAGACTTTCGAGAATGTCCCACTCGCCGTTATCGCACCAAATGCCCCCGCACAACATACAGCGCTCTATGTAAAAGGGCACTCTGCTGAAAGGAACTTTCGCCCGCGACAGATAGTGACCGTCTTCGGGACACAGCGCTGCTTTGCTGTCGTAGACAGACGGGGTGAATTCTATGCCGAGAGTCGCTGTCGCATCAGGCTTCTCGGATTTGTTGTACCACTGGCTTTGCTCTTTTTGCCAAGCTTCGTATTCTCTGCCTGGAATCCAGATACCGTAACAGTTGGGACACCACTGCACGGACATACGGCCGGCTAAGGTACCGCCTTCTAAATTCGGATGTTTACATTTTGGACATTCCACCGCTTTATTTCTCCTTGCCTTATTAATTCCCTGTTAATTCAATTATTAATTCTGTATCTGGGCGGGCCCTGAAGAACCAGAATTTTTTTGCAGCAGCGCGCCACAGTAGCCAATTAGCGTGTTAAGCCGCGCGATCGCCGCAGTTTGCCTCGCCTTTGCTGTCGCTGGCTGGCGCGACGCTTGCAAAAACGTGACATCTGTCCCCAATAACCGCAGTTGCTTGTGAATTTCCGTCAAATAGGACTGCTCTGGGGGTGTTTCTGAGGCGTCTAACTCATCGCTTTCGGCTCTCATAATTTGGTTTCCGAAAAATTGTTGCACTTTTGTGTATTCGATCGCCAGCGAGGCCCGATCCAGATTCTCCTGTGCAGCAGTTCTTTGTAGTTGTTCTAGCGCTTGCTGTAATTCTTGGTAGCGCTGGCGGCGGTCTTCGGACAATATCATGATTTTGTAAACAAATTTGTATTTATAATCAAAGTAGATACTTACTTAAGTTTGCTCATATGGAGGGAAGCTGTGCGTTTTTGGAGCTATTCCCTGTTTTGTGAGAACTTTTTTTGATTTTCTGCCCTAACTCTACCCTTCTGGCTGCTGCTTTTAGTTTAGCGTTGCCGGTAAATGCCGATCGCCCGCAACCTCAACGGCTACCGCCAAAATATGCTTATTTTACCCGATTTTCCCCGATCGACAGACTGCGGCGGTGGCAGTGGTGTCACTATATTTTCCTACCTCCGAGGGGGGGCGACTGGGAATTCGATAGGTATAGTTAACAGAAAAATCGACTATTTTTTTGAATTGCCAATTGTGGCATTCAAGTAGTTTAGTATAGCTAAACACATAATTTCGGCAATTCAACCAAAAACTGGCTTTTAACCATTTGTATTTCTAAGTTTTAAAGGTGTACCCCATGAACGCGAACACTCTGACTCCCTCTCCTTCGATCGATCCTGCTGTAGTTCCCGATTGGCTGCAAGAATGCCTGAATGCTCGATCGCAGCCTGATGGGGGCGCTAACCCGAATTGTTCGACTGACGACAGCTTAATTTGTCGGGCCTTTGAATTTGCCCGCGACTTGCACGAAGGACAATACCGCAAATCGGGAGAACCTTACATTTGCCATCCGGTAGCTGTCGCTGGAATACTCCGGTATATGGGCGGCAACAACGTCATGATTGCCGCGGGCTTCCTCCACGACATTGTTGAAGATACAGATATTACTCTCGAAGAAATAGAACAGCGGTTCGGCGCCGAAGTCCGACAGTTGGTTGAAGGTGTCACCAAGCTTTCTAAGTTTAATTTTTCCAGCAAAACAGAGCGCCTTGCGGAAAATTTCCGCCGAATGTTCCTAGCAATGGCTAAAGATATTCGCGTTATTGTGGTCAAACTCGCAGATCGCCTGCACAACATGAGGACTTTGGAGCATTTGTCCGAAGAAAAGCAGCGCAGTATTGCCCTAGAAACCCGAGATATTTTTGCTCCCCTAGCAAACCGTTTGGGTATTGGCCGCTTTAAGTGGGAATTGGAAGATTTAGCCTTTAAATACCTGGAACCGGAAGCTTACCGCGAAATTCAGGAATTGGTGGCAGAGAAGCGGGCCGATCGAGAAACTCAACTCGCAGAAGTCACAGATAGTTTGCGAGAAAGGCTTGACAATTTAGGCATTAAATGCTATGAAGTTAGCGGCCGTCCCAAACATTTGTACGGGATTTACGGGAAGATGCAGCGCCGCCAAAAAGGGTTTAAGCAAGTGTACGATATTGCGGCGGTGCGGATCATAGTAGAAACCAATGATGACTGTTATCGGGCTTTGGCGATCGTCCACGATTCTTTCCGCCCTATTCCCGGCCGCTTTAAAGATTATATCGGTTTACCAAAAGCCAACCGCTACCAATCTTTGCACACGGGAGTAATCGGAACCAGCGGCCGCCCCATCGAAGTGCAAATTCGCACCGTAGCAATGCACCACATTGCAGAATACGGCATTGCCGCGCACTGGAAATACAAAGAAACCGGCGGTTCTAACACAAAAGTCACCGGCGATGACGAAAAATTTACTTGGCTGCGACAACTCCTTGAATGGCAAAGCGACCTCAAAGACGATCGCGAATATTTACAAAGCATTAAGGACAACTTATTCGACGAAGATATTTACGTTTTTACTCCTAACGGAGACGTGATTGCTCTCAATAGCGGATCAACTCCCGTAGATTTTGCTTACCGTATTCACACAGAAATTGGCAATCACTGCACCGGTGCGAGAGTCAACGGGCGAATGGTGACATTAGATAAGGTTTTAAAGAACGGCGATATTGTAGAAATATTGACCCAAAAGAATGGTCATCCGAGTTCCGACTGGCTGAATTTTGTCAAGACAAACGGAGCAAAAAACAGAATTCGGCAGTGGTTGAAGCGATCGCACAGAGATGAAAATCTCGCTCGCGGGCGCGAATTGCTGGAAAAAGAATTAGGTAAAAACGGCTTAGAATCTTTGCTGAAATCTGAACCCATGCAGTCTGTGGCTCAGCGCTGCAACTACCACAGCGTCGAGGATTTAATCGCCGGTTTGGGCTATGGCGAAGTCACCCTAAATCTCGTAGTAAATCGACTGCGAGATTTAGTAAAAGTGCAGCAAAAAATTGAAGCTGCCCCCGCCGGAGGACAGGAATTGCCCCAGCTAATACCTGCATCGACGGCACCGAAACCAGTACCAAGTTCGTCTCCTAGCAAATCGCCGATCGCAGGTGTAGAGGGATTGCTCTACCATTTATCCGGCTGTTGCTGTCCGATTCCTGGAGAATCCATTATTGGAGTTGTGACTCGCACTCGCGGAATTTCGATTCACCGACAAGGATGTTCAAATGTTGAGAACGTGCCTGGGGATCGCTTGGTTCCTGTGAGTTGGAATTCCAGCAACCGCAATGAATCTCGACCCAACACTTATCCGGTTAACATTCAAATTGAAGCCCTCGATCGAGTGGGAGTTCTCAATGATGTTTTATCGCATTTGAAGGACAACCAAGTAAACGTCCGCAGCGCTCAAGTCAAAACATATCCCGGATTGCCTGCATTAATTGACTTGTGCATGGATATCCAGGATAAACAACAGTTCGAGCGCACTTGTATGCAAATTAAAAAGATGAGCGATATTTTGAATTTGCGGAGGCTGAGTGAAGGGACTTAACAGGAAATTCTTCCTATGGCAAAACTCAGCCTTAACTCTGTTATTCCTTCAGCAAAGCTGACCAACTATTTATTAATCCAGCTTCCTAAAGACGACAAATCTCAGTTTCTCGATCGAGGTGGTTACAGCATAGAAAACTGGCAACAGCTCGATCGAGATTTAAGAAGCCAGATACTTCCTCTGGAAGCGGAGCAAATGGAAAACACCAGATACGGTCAAAAGTACATGATTAAAGGCAGTTTAACAGGTCCAAACGGTACGATTTTACAAGTTAAAACCGTTTGGATAGTTACCGAAAGCCTCCAAGGTACAAAGCCCCCGGATTCATCCGTGGAGGGAGAAAAAAGCTCGCCCCTCATTATTCACTTGCCCCCCGGATTCATCCGTGGGGTCAATTTTTCAATTCTAAAATCTAAAATCTAAAATCTAAAATCTAAAATCGATTGACTCCATCCGAAACCAGATTTGTTACATTAGTTCCTGATTGACAAGAGGTTAAGCCCCATGAAATTTAAACTATTTTCACAGGTAGCATTGCGAGAAGACATCCCTAAGTATGGTCTAAAAAAAGGTGCTATAGCAACTATTGTTGAACATTACCCGATGCCTGAAGGTAAAGAAGATGGTTATAGCTTAGAGGGTTTCAATGTTGAAGCGATTACAGTTGAAGTTGCCGAGTCCCAGATTGAAGCAATAAAAGCTCCTGTTTTGCAGCTTGGAAAATATTGATTACCCTTCGCCTTCCACCAGCCTGCGATGAGAGCGACTCATCAAGCGCAAAGCAAAACTTGTTCTTCTTCAGAGAGAGGTGCTTCGGAAGCAGCATTAATTTTTTCTAACAGTTGTTGATTTTCGCGGCGGCGGATAAATTCTTCAAGCGCTATTTCGATCAAAAAGCTATGCGAAATGCAAATTTCGCATAGCTTTTGTTACGGCTTGTTCAAATAAAGATGCTGGCAATGAGATAGCAGTTTTGACAGTTGTCATAGCTTTATACCTTCATTTATATGAGTCTAACTAATAGTATAGCTAACCAGAATACGGTTCCGCAAACAGGCAGAACAATGAAACCCTTTATTTCGCCGGAGCGACAGGCTTTGATACGCCCAACTTTTGCTGCAAAAACTCCTGGGCTACTTCTCCAGCTTCCTGCTGTTTCTTATCAACTTTATAATTCAGTCGTCGCATATCTTCCTCGGAGATTTTGCCGCCCAATTCTGCGAGCACTTGACGCAATTCCGGGTATTTTTCCAAAATTTGCGATCGCACAACCGGAACTGCTTCGTAGGGCGGGAAATAGTTCTTGTCATCTTTGAGCACTACTAAACCCAAACTTTGAATCAAACCGTCCGTCGTATTACCAGCAATCACATCTACTTCTTTTTGTTGCAGCGCTTGATAAAGCAATCCTAACAGCAATTCCTTCGGTTGTTCTCGAAACTTAATCCCGTAAGTTTTAGCCAATCCGGGAAATCCATCTTCTCTCTCGTTAAATTCTGGGCCGAAACCAGCCCGGAGGTTAGGTGCAGCTTTCCCAAGTTGCGATAGAGTTTGTAAATTGAGTTTTTTGGCATCGTCTCCCCGCACAATAATCGCAAAACTGTTATTAAATCCCAGCGGTTCCGTCCATTCTGCTTTAAACTGTTTGGGATATTCTTGTTTGAGGTAATCGAGGACTTTTTTGGGGTCAGAAATCGATTTCTGTTTGAGCAGGTTGGCGTAAGCAGTCCCCGTGTATTCGACGTACAAGTCGATTTTACCTGCTGTTAGGGATTGATGGCAAAGCGAACCTCCGAGATTCAGTTCTCGTTCTACTTTGATATCTGTTTTAGCTTCGATATGGCGTGCTAAAATTTCTGCGAGGATGACTTGTTCGGTAAAGTCTTTCGAGCAGATGACCACTTGCTTTTGGGGCTTAGAGGTACATCCTGCTACTGCAAGCAAGCAAAGCAGCCAGCAGGAATAGAAAAAAAAATCGTTTTTAGAGATTTTCATGACTTAACTCAAATTAAGCATCTACAATTAATACCTTATAAGTTATAGCATAAAGCCCCGATCGCAGACTTTTTCAAGAGGTCTGCGCTTTAACACCGATCGCACTTTACCCAAGTTCCGTTTTCCTGTTGTAACATTTATTTATAGACATGGAGGACTAAATATGGTAATCAGCGTCAGCGATATTATCCAGCAGCAGCGGCAATTTTTTGCGACTGGGAAAACGAAAGATGTGGATTTTCGGCTCGAACAACTGAAAAAACTTAAAAGTGCGATCGAACTTAATCAATCACGAATAGTCGATGCTGTCAAGGCAGACCTCGGTCGGCCGGAATTCGAGGCTTATCTTGAAATCGCATCGATTGCCGAAGTTAATTATGCCCTCAAAAACCTCAAATCATGGGTAAAGCCGAGAAAAGTGCCTGCTTCGATCGATCAATTCCCAGCATCAGCCCGCATTTACCCTGAACCTTTGGGCGTAGTATTAATCATCGGGCCTTGGAATTACCCATTTCAGCTAATGATATCACCCTTGGTCGGGGCGATCGCCGCCGGCAACTGTGCACTTCTCAAACCCTCGGAAATCGCCTCACACACCTCCGAAGTTATCGCCGACATGATATCTAAAACCTTCGATCCCGCCTATATAGCCGCCGTCGAAGGAGGAGTCGAAATCAGCCAACAATTGCTAGCCGAAAAATTTGACCACATCTTCTTTACAGGCGGCACTAAAATCGGTAAAATAGTCATGGAAGCCGCCGCCAAACACCTGACACCTGTAACCTTGGAATTAGGTGGCAAAAGTCCTTGCATTGTAGACTCAGATATTCAGGTTGAATACACAGCAAAACGCATTGCTTGGGGCAAATTTCTCAATGCCGGACAAACTTGCATCGCTCCCGATTACCTGTTAGTTGATAAAAAAGTTAAACCTGCTTTGATGACAGCAATTAAAACAGCAATTCACGAATTTTACGGCGATGATCCGCAAACAAGTCCCGACTATTCGCGGATTATCAACCAGCGGCAATTAGACCGTTTGAGTGCGTTTATCAAAGATGGAGAAATTGTCGTCGGTGGGGAAGTTAAGCCGGAAGATAGATATATTGCACCGACGGTTTTAGATCGTGTTTCCTGGGATTCGCCGGTGATGCAAGATGAGATTTTTGGGCCGATTTTGCCAGTTTTGGAGTATGATGATTTCGGAGAGGCGATCGCCCAAATCAACGCCCGTCCCAAACCCCTAGCTTTGTATTTGTTCTCCAAAAATAAAGAGAAACAAGAGCGAGTTTTGCGGGAAACTTCTTCGGGGGGAGTTTGTCTCAACGACACCGTTATGCAAGTGGGAGTAAAAGATTTACCTTTTGGCGGAGTTGGTGAAAGCGGCATCGGTAGCTATCACGCGAAAGCAAGTTTTGATACTTTTTCTCATTACAAAAGCGTGCTGCAAAAGTCATTTTTACTTGACTTAAAATGGCGGTACGCTCCCTATAAGGGTAAGTTGGAGTTGATTAAGAAAATTATCGGTTGAGCGCACTTGGAGGGGCGGGTTCGCCAACGTTTACAATATCACCGAGATAGCCAAATCAACCCGCCCGTTCCTGATATTATCGGTCAACCGATTCCACGGTGAAGGATAATTCCCATAAATTTTAAATGATTGCTCATCTGTTTTTTGAACGGTTCCGATCGCAATGTCTACCTTGCACCATTCTCAGTAACAGGCAAGATGCCTCTTCCAGAAAGAGTGAATTGGGAGCATTTCATATTTGTAAAAACACTTCTTCTGGCTCCTGACTTCTTCCTTCTGACTCTTTTCTCCTGACTCCTAACTCCTGACTCCTAACTCCAATTTCTAGCTTAACTGCTTTCATTGAGATGCTCCCAGTGAATTTCTTGTGGGGAGTAGGGGTTGGGGATCCTACCCGCCCATAAAAAGCTTATTGAAAATGCTGCAAGATGTCCATCCTAAAGGACAGTTGCCCATCCAAAACAATCCACATTAGAAATGTCTATAATATGTTTTAGCATCTGATCGCTAACAAGCAATTTATGGAACCTTTAGCCAAAGAGCCCTGTGCCGCCTGCCACCCAAACTCTGCCCGCGTCACAGCTTACGAAATTGTCCAACTCAAACCTCAAATTCCCGACTGGAATTTGATCGAAAAAAATGGCATTCCCCAAATAGAACGCACCTACGAATTCCCGGATTTCAAAAGTGCGATCGCCTTTACAAACAGCGTCGGCGAAGCAGCAGAAACTCAAGGACATCACCCCGCACTGTTAACCGAGTGGGGGAAAGTTACCGTTACTTGGTGGACTCACGAGATTTCTGGACTGCACCGCAATGACTTTATTATGGCTGCGAAAACCGATGCGATCGCCAATCAATTCCCAAAATAAAATCCGACTTATAGCCCGATCGTAGTTTAAGAAAGCACCGCCCTAGGCACTGGGGAATGCGGTTGATTGGCATTATTCAACAACTCTAGATTTAGTCGGTAGCCGACATTCCGTACAGTTTGAATCAGGCTCGGCTGTCGCGGGTCGATTTCGATTTTTTTACGCAGAGAGAGTACGTGAGTGTCGATCGTCCGGGGGTTATCAATCGCATCAGGCCAGGCCCGACGCAGCAAATCCGAGCGCGACAGCGGCACTCCTCCAGCTTGAGCTAGCACGTACAGCAGGCTAAATTCCTGGGGAGTCAGCTCAATATGTTCGTCGTACAACCTGACTCGGCGCTGCACCAAATCAATTTTCAGCAGCCCGCACTCCAGCGTCGCCGGCGGTAGCATCGTGCGGTTACGGCGCATCAGAGCTTCCACCCTGGCCATAAACTCTTGCATCCCAAAGGGTTTAGTCAGGTAATCGTCTGCCCCCGCCTTCAAACCTTCAACAATATCCGATTCCGAATTCCGCGCCGACAGCATCAAAATCAGCGACTGCTGTTGCTGTTGCAGCCAGTTGCAAAATTCCAAACCGTCCCCATCCGGCAATTGGGCATCCAGAATGACTAGGGTTGGCTGGCGGCTGAAAAATATTTCCCTAGCGTGACTGATATCCGCTGACTGGTGCACCCAGTGACCGACTTGCTGTAGATGCCAGCCCAAGAGCGATCGCAGGTGCGGATTCCCTTCAACAATTGAAATACTTGCAGATTCCACAGAGGCGAGCTTCCCATATCACTAATTGCTACAAGGTTAACAGAGCTTTTGTCAAGCTTTTGTAACCATCGCTACTCAAGCATTAGCTCCATTTAAAGCAGCGGACAAACCCAGGGTAGGAATTTTAAAGATTTGGTCAATTTGGCAGGGTCAGCCTGCAGAAAGGTGAAATCATTCTGGCGGTAAGCTTACAATGAAAATAAGACAGTGTAAAGCCGATCGATCCCATGCCCCAACCGCCTGCCAAAAGCGATCCCCCTGACCCAGCCCCCATTCCCAGGAGGTTGACAAATCGCGCAAGTGAAACTAGAATTCCTCCAACCGTTCGCTCGGTAGCCGGAACACTCAGCCACTTTAACCGCCAAATTCAGCAACATCCCGACTTTATTAAACGCACAGCGAATTATCTAGGTGCGCGCACAAAGTCGAGCAACTGCATTGCAACGAGTGAAATTTTTTATGGAGGGTAGCCTGTTGAGCAGGGTAAAAACTTTTATTTAGAAATAGCCTCAAGCTGAGCCACTCAGCATCAATCGAGGCCGTTCCTAAATCCCGCCGTCATTATACAAACCACAAAGGATTTCAAGCTCATACCATGCTACAAGACACCCAAACAATCCGGCACTACCAAAAACTCACCGACGCCCTCGTCGAAATGTGGAATAGAGGTTATCGCTTTGATGACCTACGGCTTTACTTAGACGGCTATTTAGCAGCCCTGCGGCATTCCAACAGTTTGGAGCCCTATCTGATTCACAGACTAGAGGAAGAAGCAGCGCGTTACATTCACGACCCCTCCAATTTTGCAATGCCACAGACACAGACACAGGCTGAATCAGACTACTATTAAATAGCAAATTCGGTTTGATAAACCCTTGATGATTTGGGAAGTGGGAATTGGGAATTGGCAATTGGGAATTGGCAATTGGGAATTGGCAATTTTAACGGGTTCCCTGGCTATGCCTCGGAACCGATGTCCACAGGCTCGGCCTCGCTTTGGGAGCCTAAAAATTCGATGCCTAGCCGACTGCATTGCGTTCCTAGGCTTTGCCTGGTATAGCAATCCTAAAGAAGTCGTAAATTTTTTACCCCACCCCAACCCTCCCCTTACCAAAGGGAGGGAGTAAGAAATTCACAAATAATTTAGTATTGCTATAACGAATAATTAAGTAAGTTAACTTAATTCAACGTAAAACGCGATTGCTGTTATTTCCCCGACTTCTTTAAGAAGTCGGGGAAATGTTTTTTCTGTCTAATTTAAGAAGCCAAAGCCACTTCTACAACTTCTTGCAATTCGCCCTTTTGATACATCTCGATCATAATATCCGAGCCACCAACAAATTCGCCGTTGATATAAACTTGAGGAATTGTCGGCCAGTTGGAATACTCTTTAACGCCTTGACGAATTTCCTGGTCTGCCAAAACATCAACAGTTTCGTAAGGCACTCCCAAAGTATTGAGAATTTGCACCACAGTATTAGAAAAACCACACTGGGGCATTAACTTATTGCCCTTCATAAACACCATGATTTTGTTTTGCTTAACCAACTCGTCAATTCTTTGATGTGCTGTTGTACTCATGGTAGGTCCTAATATTGTTTGAAAATTTTTCAACGTTGACTGACGCAGAAACCGGGTTTTTTAGGAAAATCTTTCGTTACAGCCATAGATTCCGGTTAAAAAACCCGGTTTCTTTGGTTTTTGTGGGTAAGTGCAGCAGTTGTATTTCAAGCAACTATTGACACAAGCACAAACTTGTGATACCCAATTGCCGCTCAACAATTAAGCAGCTTGACTTTTCGCTTCCCATTCTGCAGGAGTTAAGGTTTCCAAGCCCAAAGCGTGGATGGCTTCACTAGCCATTGCCTGTTTGAGAGCGCCGTATACCAGTTGGTGCTGCTGTACTCGGCTTTTTCCTTCAAAGGCTGCAGAGACGACTCTCGCCTGGTAGTGGTCACCGCCACCGGTCAAATCGTCAACTTGTATTTTAGCGTCGGGCAACCCTGCCTTAATCATTTCTGCTACTTGAGACGGTGTAACCATTGGTTTCTCTGATAAACGGCTGTAATTTAGATTTTAGTGGAACTATTTTGTCGATGAGCTCGGTTGACTGCTGGCAGGCCGGGGAAAGGGCGAATCCACAAAACCCAATTCCAGTAACTGCTGGTAAGCTTTCTTGCCCAAGTCGCGAGTTGGCTGCTGCGATCGAATAATCTGAATTAGCAGGGGCACAGCCAGTTCGGGCTTATTTTGCGCCCGGTGTACCAACGCCAGCCGATAGGTAGCTTCGTCGCGCATTTGGGCCGTTTCTACAGCTTTGGTGCGGTGGCTTTCCGCCAAGCGGATGTCAATTCCGGCAAAACTGCTACCCAGTTGTTGGTAGAAGTTGGACAGTTGATTGAAAATTTGGCGGGATTCTTGGAGTTTTTGAGTAGCCAGTGCGTAATTCTGAGAGGAAATAGCACTGCTGGCTTCTGTCATCAAACGCTGGCCTCCTGGGACGCTCAGCAGACTGCTGTCTTGCGTCAGAGGGCGAAGATTGTTGGGGTCTGTGGGGTCGTCGGCGGGCTCGATTTGCGGTTGGTTCTCTGGCCCAGAAGGTTGTTGTGCTTGGACTGGGAGCGGTTGCAACAGGGTAAAAGCTGCGATCGCCCCGATCGTAATCCGGGCAGTGGAGCGAAGCCAACAAACAGTTCCAGAGTATACCATGAAATTACTTTGCGCCTGTGCGCTTTAAAAAAATATTTAGCTTGAGCCGATCTTACCATTGGCGATCGCAACCGGCTAAGTGTAAACCAAATTTGTTGAAATGTCAAAGTGATTGGAAATCCAGGCGATTGGAAATCCGGGCGATTGGAAATCCGGGCTACACAAACAAAGTCCGCCTACGCGGACTGAAGAAAGGAAATTCATTCAACCCGCCTGCGCGAGTTTTGTCTGTGTAGACGCGGTTTCAACCGCTGGGGGCTCTCAAGGAAGCTGAGTATCTCAAGGAAGGGACTTGACACTTCGGTTCTCATTATGAGAACATACAACTATACTTTCAGAAACGGTAACGCTATGAAAATCGTGTTCACAAAAAAGGTTCTTAGTGCGATCGAACGCTACGCCGATGCCACAACTCCGATAGCAGTTTTGTTCCAGATGCTGAAAGACAACGATTACGCATCGCTAGAAGAACTACGAAAGGGATATTCCCGACACGTCAATGAAGTCTATGGATATACCATATTTAATATTAAAGGCAATCAGTATCGCTTAATTGTAACAATAAACTACAAAAAAGGAATTATAGATATTAAGAAATTTTTAACCCATGCAGAATATGACAAAATCAACTGGAATAATCAAAAATAAGTAGAAAAAATAGGTTAAACTACACCTAAAAAAATCAGGGAATCAGCACTGATTCCCTGATAGTAAACAACTACAAATCCCCGAAGCCAATTGTCAAAACCATGCTACCAAGAAACAAACACCCACCTTATAGAAACGGCGTTGCTGAATACAGGTATGAATTCAAGATTTCGGAATTTCTAGAAGCCAAGTATGGTGAGTTTTGTAACATCAAGCGAAAAGTGGATTCATACCGTGAATCAGCAACGCCAGAAACTTCATAGATATAGCAATTGCCAAGATAGTTAGGACATTATTAATTTCTGAAACCCTTGTGTTGATTGCCTTCTTCCTTCTTGTTTGTGCCATATATCTCATTCAAAAATATAATCAACCATGAATATCACAATTGAGAAAACAGCTTACGGTCAACTGCTAGCGAAATCGCAGCCTAAACCAATCCTGAACGAAGAAGACTATTCTGTCGCCGAAGCAGAATTTAATGCCCTAATGTCTCAGGAAGAATTGACCGTGGAAGAAGAAACTTTACTAGATCTCTGGGCACTGTTGATCGAACAATACGAATCGAAGTATTACCCAATTCCACAAGCCACTCCTCAAGATATTCTATTACACCTAATCGAAGATCGCGAGATCAAACAAGTGGAATTGGTGGGGGTGATTGGTTCAAAAGGAGTCGTTTCTGAGGTGGTTAATGGTAAACGGGCGATTAGCAAAGCCCAAGCTAAGGCGCTGGGAGAATTTTTCAACGTTAATCCTAGCCTATTTATCTGATGGGAGTTGTTGCATCATTGTTAATCAGCCTTTTACGGGCGTTGCTCAAAGTAACGGCCCACAAGAAAATTCAGTTTTTGTGGAACAGGCATCCTGCCTGTTCTTAAGAATATAGTAAGACTGAATTAAAATTAACAAAGGCATTTCTGATGACACAACCGATCGAACTTTCCGCAAATACCTTACAAAATTATCAAGGTATCGGAGTTCCCGATAAAAGTCTCCCACTGATTTTACAACGCGGCGGCGATGAATTGCTGCTGTCAAAAGCGGACGATCGCTTTACAGTCCGCCCCTCATCAACAGCATCAGCCTCAAACGATTGGGCTGCAACAACTGGGGCAAAATTCACCCGTCGCATCGGCCAAAGCAATCTCGAAGAATATCTCGTGGCGCCCTCTAGCCTAGAAGCAGCAATGCAAACAGCCCGCGCCAGCGAGGCTGTAGCTTTTGCCAGCCACGTCTATTGCCCCGCGAACAATCCCAGTACATTCTTTTATTTAACCGACCAAATTACAATTCAATTTGGCGAACAAGTAGACGAACAATCGCGAACTGCGATCGTCAATGCAGCAGCTTTAAAAATAGTCCGGCCAGTAGAAGGAATTCCCAACACCTTCGTCTGCGAAATCACCAAACAAGCAACAGAAAACCCGATCAAAATTGCCAACCGCCTGACAAGATATCCAGAAGTTCTCGTAGCAGAACCCAACATTTTAGTAGAGACGCAGCAGCATTACACGCCCCGCGATCCGCTTTATCCCAAACAGTGGTATCTCAACAACAAAGGCGGCAAGGAACTTGTCGGCGGTGCTCAAATTTATGCAGAACCAGCTTGGAACCTGACTCGCGGAGTTCGATCGATCGTAATTGCGATCGCCGACGATGCAGTTGACATCACTCACCCAGATTTTCAAGCCCAAGGCAAAATCGTCTCACCCATCGATTTCAAAGAGGGCGACACATCCCCGATGCCAGTCGCCGACTCAGACAACCACGGCACAAGTTGTGCCGGCGTCGCCGTTGCTGAAGAAAACGGCAAAGGCATTGTCGGCGTCGCCCCCGGCTGCGCCCTGATGCCCATCCGTACCAGTGGTTTTCTCGATGACGATTCTGTCGAAAAAATATTTAATTGGGCGATCGCAAAAGGGGCCGCCGTCATTTCTTGCAGTTGGGGGCCTGCGGCAGTTTACTATCCGCTTTCCCTGCGGCAGAGTGCCGTTATCACCAAAGCAGCAACCCAAGGGCGGGGCGGCAGAGGCTGCGTTATTCTGTTCGCGGCGGGCAATGCCAACCGCCCAGTCAACGGCACAATTAACGAGAAAGGCTGGCCCAACAACATCCTGGGCGGTCAAACTAGATGGCTGGCAGGATTTGCCGTACACCCAGACGTAATTGCCGTCAGCGCTTCCACTTCCCTCAACAAAAAAGCAGCCTACAGCAATTGGGGCACCAGCATCTCGGTTTGCGCCCCCAGCAACAACGCGCCGCCGGGAACTTGGTTGCCAGAAACCGGATTTATCGCCACGCCGCCGGAGGTGACGCAGTATTTGCCCGGTTTGGGGGTGTTTACTGCCGATCGAGTGGGCGATCGGGGCTACGACTGGGGGGACTATACGGACACTTTTGGCGGTACTTCCAGCGCCACTCCAGTAGTCGCTGGGGTTGCAGGGTTGATACTTTCGGCTAACCCCCGTTTGACGGCGCGGGAAGTGCGGGGAATTCTCGAACAAACTGCTGAAAAAATTGTCGATCCCGATCCCGATCCCCAGTTGGGCAATCGCATGGGAAATTACGATCCTAACAACGGCCGCAGCGATTGGTTTGGTTACGGGAAAGTGAATGCTTTTAAAGCTGTGCAAGCTGCGGTGAGAAAGGGCGGCGGCAATCCAAATATCGGGGGTGCGGTGTTCAGTGATATTTCTGGACATTGGGCACAGAAGTTTATTGAAGCTTTGGCTGCGGCGAATATAATTAGCGGTTTTCCTGACGGTTCTTTTAGGCCTGATGACAGTTTAAACCGTGCTCAATATGCGGCGCTGTTGGTGAGTGCGTTTAGTCCGATTCCGAGGGTGCCGGCTACAAATTTTATTGATGTTTCTGCTAGTTTTTGGGCGAGAAGTGCGATCGAACGGGCAAATCGGGGGGGGTTTTTGGCGGGGTTTCCGGGGTTGAAGTTCGGCCCGAATCAGAATTTGACTAAGGCTGACGCGATCGTGTCTTTGGTTAACGGTTTGGAACTCAAGGGCGGCAATCCTGATTCTTTGAAAGTTTACACCGATCGCTCTCAGATTCCTAATTATGCTTTAAGTGCGATCGGCACAGCAACTGCTTTGAAGATTGTGGTTAATTATCCTTCCCGCGATTGGCTTTCGCCGCAGCGGGATATTACCCGCGGTGAGATTTCGGCTTTAATTTACCAGACTTTGGTGGCCACTAATCGGGCAAAGGCGATCGATTCTCCTTATATTGTCTAATGGCGATCGGTTCGTAGTGAGGACTGAAGTCCTCTTCCCCGCGAGGGGACAAGCAGCAACCAGTACGACACGGATAAACACGGATACACGGAGG
The DNA here is from genome assembly GCF_036705085.1 of Microcoleus sp. B6-A1. Taxonomy (NCBI): domain Bacteria; kingdom Bacillati; phylum Cyanobacteriota; class Cyanophyceae; order Oscillatoriales; family Microcoleaceae; genus Microcoleus; species Microcoleus sp. B6-A1. The sequence goes on along the minus strand of NZ_JAUBTU010000007.1, from coordinate 5,693 downwards.
ATAATAGCCAAATTAGCCAATTAGCTAAACCTCAGACGAGTCAAACCATCCGTGTATCCGTGTCAAAATCAGTGTTGTGCTGTGTGTCAAAATCACTAATTGTGCTCCACCTCTTCCCCGCGAGGGGACAAGCAGCAACCAGCACGACACGGATACACGGAGGATAATAGCCAAATTAGCCAATTAGCTAAACCTCAGACGAGTCAAACCATCCGTGTATCCG
>NZ_JAUBTU010000007.1:0-5370 GCF_036705085.1 Microcoleus sp. B6-A1 | reverse complement strand
TGTCAAAATCAGTGTTGTGCTGTGTGTCAAAATCACTAATTGTGCTCCACCTCTTCCCCGCGAGGGGACAACAAACAACCAGCACGACACGGATAAACACGGATACACGGAGGATAGCCAAATTAGCCAATTAGCTAAACCTCAGACGAGTCAAACCATCCGTGTATCCGTGTCAAAATCCGTGTAGTGCAGTGCTTTCCAGAAAAAAATTTTTTCTGTCTGGGTGAATTTTTTGGGTGCTATGCCAAAATAAGGAAAAAAGCATCTCAACAATTGGACAGAAAAAAATGAGCGAAAAGATTCAGGCTCCACATGAAGACCTAACTTATCGGATCATAGGTGCAGGTATGGCCGTTCACAGACAGCTTGGGCCAGGTTACAAAGAAGCAATTTATCAGGAAAAACTCGAACAACAACTGACAAAAGAGGGAATCGGTTTTGAGCCACAAAAACACCTTCCCGTTTACTACAACGAGCAATTACTTGGTTTGTACATTCCAGATTTTATTATTGAAAACAAAGTTATTCTGGAAATAAAAGCCTTCGCTACACTTCATAAAAAGTATTTGGGACAAGTCATTACTTACCTGAATCACACGGCTTTACCAATTGGTTTATTAATGAATTTTGGTGACAGAAGACTGCTATCGCGACGTGTATTTCCCTCACCTCAAGCTACTGAGTTTCGCGACAACCATCAGTGGATATTTGTCCCTGACTGGCTGCAAGCTCAAAAACGAAGTCAAGAAGAGACTCCGTTTTAGAGCCAGATTGCGCTAATCAGTGGCAAATAGTAAGATGATTCAATTCATCCGTGTATCCGTGTCAAAATCCGTGTCGTGCTCCGTCTCAAAATCACTGTCCTGCTTACACCTAACTTACCCTCGCAAATCCCCCAAAGCTTTCAAGGCAAATTGTGGCAAAGCTAACATCCTGCGCCAGCGCCAAGGCTCTTGATAAAGCCGATATAGCCATTCTAAATGATTGTCGCAAAACCAAGCCGGCGCGCGGGTTTTTGTCCCTGCCCAAATATCGAAACTGCCACCAACTCCCACCCAAATTGACTGAGGGCAAAGGTGTCGGTGTTCGGCAATCCAAAATTCTTGGCGCGGCACTCCCAATCCTACAAAAATCAGTTTGGGCTGCATTTGTTTGAGGCTTTCACGGAAGTCTTTCTCTTCATCTGCGGAAAGATAACCGTGTTGAGAAGCAATTGACAATCCGTTAACTTTTTGCTGCCAAGTTTTGACCGCAGCAGCCGCCACTCCGGGGGAACCTCCAAAGAAAAATAGTGGTTCCGAATCAGGCAATTTTCCGGCTTGTTGCAGCAGCGATTCTGCTAATTCAATCCCCGGATAGCGCTGGGCTGGTTTGCCACGCAGCCGCAAGTACAACACTACTCCCGAACCGTCGGGAATCACGAGTTCAGCAGAGCGAATTACATCTGCTAAAGCCTGATTTTGCTCGGCTTGCATGGCCATTTCAGCATTCAAAGTCACCACATGACTTCCTAACCCTTGATGCAGACGCTCCATCAGCCAACCTGCATAATCATCTAATATGTGAACTGGTAGTCCCAGCACTGAAAATTGCGGGCGCGATCGATCCATATTTTTTTCTTTGAGATTCCTACACACCTAGTTATTTAAATTAGCTGAGATTGGCGATCGACGCTAGAGCAGTTTTGGTCGCAAAAAACCCGGTTTGTGCCACCCAGAGTCTGTTAAGTCATCGTTCGGTGGCCCGGAAACCGGTTTTTTTGTAAGCGACGAGTCGCGCAATTTCATTAGAGTTTGCCAGCCAAGTGCGATCGAGCATTAGTGTTCGATTTTTTTGACAGAGCCGTCGGCGTACCATTCCATCGGTACTAGCTCAATTTTACCATTAATTTTCACTGTAGAGTAGACAACTTTTACGAAAGGAACGCTGTTGTTATTGTGGTTGTGGGTAGACATGACAATTACCTTTTTGTGTTTGGATAACTTGAGAAATAATCTAATCTCTGATATATTTAAAAGTCTATTCACCCCAAATCTACTCGCATCAGGAAAAAGCAGGAAAACGAAATGGCGATCGCAAAAAACCAGCGGCAAACCAGGTTAGATTATTACTACGAGCAAATCAAAACCATCATCCTCAAGCGCCAGAACCCAATTACAGGTTTGCTGCCGGCGAGTACCGCCGTTAACGCCCACGGCGACTACACCGATGCCTGGGTGCGCGACAACGTGTACAGCATTCTCGCGGTTTGGGGTTTGGGTTTAGCTTACCGCAAAATTGATGGAGATCAGGGCAGGACATTTGAACTCGAACACAGCACAGTCAAACTGATGCGCGGCTTGCTGTTTGCGATGATGCAGCAATCGAGCAAAGTAGAACATTTTAAAAATACTCAGTCGCCGCTAGATGCCCTGCACGCTAAATACAATACTCAAACTGGAAGTATTGTTGTCGGTGATGACCAGTGGGGACATTTACAGTTAGACGCTACATCTATATTCTTATTAATTCTTGCTCAAATGACGGCTTCCGGGCTGCACGTAATTTTTACAATTGATGAAGTGAATTTCGTGCAAAATTTAGTTTACTACATCGGTAGAGCCTACCGCACACCGGATTACGGAATTTGGGAAAGAGGTCATAAAATCAATCGCGGCAATGCAGAATTGAACGCCAGTTCTGTTGGCATGGCAAAAGCAGCGCTGGAAGCAATAAATGGGTTGGATTTGTTCGGGATTAAAGGTTCTCAAGCATCGGTTATTCACGTTTTGCCCGACGAAATTGCCAGAAGTCGCATAACTTTGGAATCGCTTTTGCCTCGCGAATCGAGTTCAAAAGAAGTAGATGCCGCTTTATTGAGTGTGATTAGCTTTCCGGCTTTTGCTGTGGAAGATCGAGAATTAATAGAACGGACTCGAAATAAGATAATTGACAAATTGCAAGGAAAATACGGCTGCAAGCGGTTTCTGCGCGACGGACACCAAACAGTTTTGGAAGATGCGGATCGCCTGCACTACGAACCCACAGAATTAAGGCAGTTCGAGCACATTGAATGCGAGTGGCCGCTATTTTTCACTTATTTGCTCTTGGACGGCATATTTCAGGGAAATCAAGCCCAAGTGCAAGAGTACCAGCAGCGTTTGGAATCTTTAGCAGTCGATCGATCTGGTTTGCCACTACTACCAGAATTGTACTACGTCCCCGCCGAAAATATAGAAGCAGAAAAGCTAAATCCCCGCAGCCAGCAGCGCTTAGCCAATGAAAATATTCCCCTCGTTTGGGCGCAAAGTTTGTACTTTCTCGGTCAATTGCTGAACGAAGGATTAATAGCAGTTGGCGATATCGACCCGCTGGGAAGACATTTGTCAGTCGGCCAACACAGAGAACCTTTAGTGCAAATTGCACTGTTAGCTGAAGACGAAGATTTGCAAGCAGAATTAGCCGCTAACGGCATTGCGGCACAAACCCCAAAACAGGTAGAACCAATTCAAGTCCGCCAGACTAAAGAATTATCAGCTATTTACACGCAAATTGGACGCAACGACCAATTAGGTTTAAGCGGCCGCCCCGTGCGCCGTTTGCGGAGTTTAACAACTTCTCGGGTGTTTAAAATTCGCGAAGAGGCGATCGTATTTCTTCCCTCATTTTTGAACAGACAAGAGTTTTACTTAACTTTAGATTACCATTTTTTAGTAGCTCAAATCAAGAGCGAAATAGCTCACATTCACCGCCACTGGTATCAGTTGGGACGCCCTACGGTAACGCTGATGCTGACTCACACGATGCTGGAAACCGGGCGGGAAGCGTTGTTAGAATTAATGAAGGAATTCCGGGATGGACACTGTAACAACACGCCAGTTAAACTCGGAAATCTTAAGCAGTTAATGCTGACCGCTGGCACGGAAAGAATTGATTTCATGCACGATTTTGAATTTACCGAATCTCCGGTGACAGGTGCACTAGAAACGCGCAGCTATCTAACTTACAATCCCGAAAAAACTTGGCCTTTGGGTCACACGCAAGAATTTAAATTAGAGTGCGAGACTAATACTCAATTTTTGCTAACTAGCCTGCGCGATTCAGAAAACTTGTACGAACAAATTGAGTTGCTGCACACGTTAGTTCGCCTTAAGGGATTAAATTTTGATACAGGATTTGGAGGGGCGGAAGAAACAGTTAAAGTTGTGGATTTGGTCAACGAAGTTTATACAAAAGCTGGAGAAAGTTCGCAATCAAAAATTCAATGGGCAGTCATCCGCCATGCCGCAGGTTTGCTGGACAAAGTTGATATCAGCTTATCCGATGCGGTGACAGATATTTTGGTGCGACAAAAACAGATTGCTGTGGGGAAAGCTTACAGCGAAGATTCGATAATTTCGAGACCCGGATCTTACACGGAAGTGATGGACAAAATTCGCCAATTCTGCGGAGAAGATATTCGCGATCGAGTTCTAACTCAAGAAGTTCTGATCTACCTCGGCTTGCTAATTAAAGCAGAACCCCATTTATTTAAAGGTTTGCTGACACTGAGAGTTAGCTACTTTATTCTGCTGTTAACAAGCGAGTTGGCGCGCGAATTGGGAGTTACGCAAAATGAAGCTTACGAACATTTAATGCAGCTAAGTCCCTTTGAAATCAAAAATCGCCTGCGCCAAGTGTTGACAGAATACGAGGAAATGAATCAAATCCTTAAACAGCAAGAATCCCTGCGCGTCAAACAGGCGGAAAAAGATATTGAATGGGTAGTAGCGCCAGTTTCCGAAGAACCGCAAATGCCTGGGGGAGGATGGCGGCGGAAGCGGCAGATGGAAGGTACTGTCAATCGCGTACCGAAGGATTTTTATCCGAGTGTTTGGGGACTCCTGCGGCACTGCAAAGGCTTGATTATTGGGGACAAATTAGAGCGGCGCAATCGCTTAGATAGCCATATCATTTTATCGGAAATGACGCCGGGGGAAAAGAATTTCGCGCTACAAATTGAGCATTTGCTGAATAAGATTGTCGCACCGGAATATCGGCAAGTTAATATTGAGGCGCTGATGGAGTTGGCGGCGATCGCCCAGCGTAACCCAGATTTGCAAGTAGAAGAATACATCGTTTTAGATGTATTAGTCGGTCACGCAGTCCGGCTGAATTGGCAAGGAAAACACCCGGAAAGAGCGGATAAATACGACGAAGATAAAGCGGCGGCTTGGCAAGCTTTTTACAATACTTCGCCTTACGTTTGCGCGAGTCATGTACTCGATGCTTTCCGATTCTTGACGAAGTTTGGATAGATTGAGTGCGGGTGGTTAGGATCGCGAATTAAATAACTTACAATTTTAATTGTTATTGTGGGATGGGCGTCCCGCCCGTCCAAAAAAGACGGGC
>NZ_JAUBTU010000115.1:0-21202 GCF_036705085.1 Microcoleus sp. B6-A1 | reverse complement strand
CCCGCCCGTCCTTTTTGGACGGGCGGGACGCCCATCCCACTTTCAAGAGTGGAAGTTATTTAATTCTCATTCCTAAGCTTGAGGATAACGTTGTGCTAAGAAAGAGATAGCAGCAGCCCGATCGCCCAAATCGCCATCCAACTTCGCCGCCAACAAGTCATCCAACATTCGTTTAAACCCAGGCCCTGGCTTATAACCCAAAGCCTTCAAATCGTTGCCATTTAAAGGCGGCTCAACATTCGCCCATTTGGTGAGATATTCCCAAATTTGGCGGCGTGCACTTCGCGGACTTTGTAGGGCGATCGCAATTAACACCGGCAATTCATAATTCCTCAACAGCAACACCAATTGACTCGGCAACTCGCACTTAGGCAATTTCTCTGCTAACTCGTTCTTTCCCGCTTCCAAAAGTTGCAGCCGCTTAATACTGTCAGCGGGTAACTGAAGATTTGCAGCCACCTTGCCGCGATATTCCGGTGCTAAATAAGCTATCAAAACTTCCAGCCGCATCTGCCAATCGGGAATATTGATAATGGGGAATGGGGAATTGGGAATTGGGGATTGAGCCTTGAGAATAGTTGCTTTTTCTTTTTCTTCCTTCTTCCCTATTCCCTCTTCCTTCTTCCCTCTGACTCGTGACTCACCATCAATCATTAATCCGTGTATCCGTGTCAAAATCCGTGTCGTGCCTTCCTTCTTCCTTCTTCCATTCAAACACCGATCGAGCAAACGCAGTTGCCGCCACAACTCCCGATCCAACTCCAAACTAGGATGAATGCAGCGCAAAGCCTGCAAATCTCCCAGCATTTGCAAAGCAACTTTCCAGTAAGGAGCTTGCAAAATGTATTTCAATTCGCTTTTGAGCCGAGTTTCCAAAGCCGGAGCTCGGCCGTTTTCCCCCTGAATTCGGTAATAAATCCCGCTGGCCAAAGCGTGGCGGATGTATCCTTCCGTCTGTGGCTCAATTTCAAATCCCAACCGCACCGCAAACCGCACCGCGCGATAAATTCGCGTCGGATCTTCGATAAAACTATTGGCGTGCAAAACTCGAATTTGCTTCGATTCCAAATCCAGCAAACCGCAGAAAAAATCTAACAATTCGCCGCTGCGAGGAACACCCAACCGCACAGCCAGCGCATTAATTGTAAAATCCCTGCGGTACAAATCTTGGCGAATTGAACTCGCTTCAACTTCAGGATTTGCAGCCGGATAAGGGTAAAATTCAGTGCGAGCCGTAGCGATATCCACCCACAGCGAGCCGAAAGCAGAGTCTTTGTGCCACAAAAGCGCGGCCGTTTGAAATTGACCGTGAACGTCCAAACGCGATTCGGGGTAAAGTTTTTGCAGCGATGAAGCTAACTCGACACCAGCACCGGAATCGTCGGAACCGCACTTTCCGTCCACAACCAAATCGATATCTGTTAGCGCCAGTGTATCATCCGTGGCTAAGAGTAAATCCCGGACTGCTCCACCGACAATATAAAGTTGCCAGCCGCGGTTTTGGGCAATATTGGCCGCGATCGACAATAACTGCCATAATTCGGGACTGATGCGCGATCGCAACAACTGCTCAACCGATTCGGGCACGGGACAATTAGAAAATTCTGCACTACTTCCCCTGTCTCGCGCTTTTTGCTGGTGCAATTCCCGCAACACATCAGTCCGGGTAACAATTCCCACCAGTTGACCGTTTTCCAATACTGGCAAGCGCCCGATATCGTATGTCACCATTAAAGATTCAATTTCCGGCAGCAAGGTATCTGGGGCGATCGTTTTTAACTGCCAAGTCATGTAACCCTTCACCGGGGCGTGACTGAAACCGTGGTGCAGGGCAATGTCAATGTCGCGGCGCGAGATAATGCCAGCCAGTCGATCGCCCGCATCGACCACACAAAGCCCCGAATGTCCGTAACGTAGGAGGATACGGTGAGCTTCCCCCACCGAGGTTTCCGGGCGAATACTCCGCACTGGAGACGACATTAACTCGCGCGCTGTCGGAGGGTGGGGAATTTGAGTTTTGAGTTGGTCAGCTAACTGATTTAAAGTCAGCAGGGGGTCAACATCGCGGGTGGCGAGGGAAGCAGCGCGGGCGTGACCTCCGCCACCGAACGGTTTGAACAATTCGCTGAGGTTTGTTCCTTCGATGCGCGATCGACCGATAATAGTTAATCGATTGGAAACTGGCGATTCGGGATCGATGTTGCGGTTGTTTTCGTTTTCGCCAAATTTATAAACATTGCCTAACAGCAGAGCATCGGTTTCAGTTAAATCGAGCAAGCGAGAAGCCAGTGAAGAAAGTCCCGGAACGTAGGATTCGGTAGATAGCAGCACCCAGGCTATGCTGTAACCGTGCAAAGTTTCCGATCGCAAATTATTCAGCGCTTCTCTCAGCAAATCTTGCAATTGAGGAGACAAACCGGGTTCTACATATTCAGCGATTACCCGCAAACTCGCTCCTTGTTCCATCAACCACGCCAAAGCTATGGCATCTCGCGCAGTTGCGCCCTCAAAAGTAAGGGAACCTGTATCGACGTGGATGCCGAGAGCCATTACTGTTGCTTCCGAAGGCAGAAGGCGAGATGGTGTGTCGCTGTTTTCTGCTTGATTTTTGAGCTTTTCGACAATTAATGTCGTGGTGGCTCCGACTGCTTCGATTTGGCTAACAGTAGCCCGGATGTCTGAAGGCGCCTCCTTGTGGTGGTCGAAAACAGCAATTTCGTTGAGGTGTGGTAAATCCAGCCACTCGGCGGCTTTTCCCAAACGATCGCGCCCGGAGGCATCAACTATAGTAATCGATCTAATTTGTTGCGGATTGACCGATCGGCGTTCAATCAGTGGGTACTCGTCGCGGTGTAGCGCCAAAAAATCCCGCACTGTCGGGTGACACCCGCCCGTCAATACGATCCTGCTACCGGGGCGCAGCACGCAAAGTCCCACCGCCGCCCCCAAGGCGTCAAAATCTGCTGTTGTGTGGCACAAAACTAAGTCCATAGCCGAAAATCCCGCATCTCTAACTCAAACAGTAGCAATTTCTCGCCCTCTGAAACCGGATGTGTCGATCGGGCTTTAACTTAACCTTTCCAGTTTTCTGTCGTGTAGCGAACAATGATAAAATTGATCGAAATCTCACAAGCCGCTGACGCCTGTTCGCGCAACGCCCGAATTTGCACGGGTTCTTTCCTATCAATCAACCGACAATTTCTCGATCGACTATCGGGAAACTGTCAAAAACTAGAATTTGGAAGATTTTTTTCGGTTCTGGGAAACTATTTCTGATCAACGCACGGTTATATCGAAAGGAGAAAAGATGTTATCAATTCTGTTTCAAGTGGTTTTACTGGGTCTGGTACTGCTGTCTTTTGTGATGGTCGTTGGCGTGCCAGTTGCTTATGCCTCTCCCCAAAACTGGAATCAGTCTAAATCCCTGATTTATGTCGGATCTGGTCTCTGGTTTTTGCTGGTTATTGCAGTGGGTGTATTGAACTTTTTAGTCGTTTAATTTCACCCAAGTCTATCCAATCAAGAAGGTAAAAGATAGAAGGATGAAGGCATTCACCAGCGATTGAAAGGCATTCGGCAGAAGCTAGGAATTTTCCAGACCGCGCGACACTGTATGTTTTTGCACTTGAGATTCAGATGAGATGCTGCTGCTTTCTGACTTTTGCCTTCTCACAAACAAAACTCTAAAACCTAAAATCTAAAATCTAAAGTAGAACACTATGACTGTTTTCGAGGGAACTTTTACTCACACCGAATCTTTGCGATTTGCTATTGTCATCGGTCGTTTTAACGATTTGGTGGTTAACAAACTTTTGGAGGGATGTCAAGATTGTTTGAAACGCCACGGGGTTGATATTAATCCTCATGGCTCTCAGGTGGACTTTTTTTGGGTGCCGGGAAGTTTTGAGATTCCTTTGGTGGCGCGCCAAGCTGCTCTTTCTCACCGCTACGATGCGGTAATTTGTCTGGGTGCGGTAATTCGGGGCCAAACTCCTCATTTCGATTTTGTGGCTGGTGAGGTTGCTAAGGGAATTGCTGCGGCTGCTTTTCAGACAGGGGTGCCGGTGATTTTTGGGGTGGTGACGACAGACACGATGCAGCAAGCTTTGGAAAGGGCTGGAATTAAAAGCAATTTGGGCTGGAATTATGCGATGAGTGCTTTGGAAATGGGTACTTTGATGCGCCAAGTTAAGGGTTTGGGAACACACTCTTACGATCATCGATTAGCTACAGGATCTGCTGCTCAAGTGCTTTCGGGTGAAGCAAATCTGTCGCTCGCCCCCGATGTATCGTCGGATCAAATCCCCTCTTAAATTGGGCTAGCAGTATTTTTAAGCTCAAAAAACATCAAGATTTGCATCGGGAAAAATCTTAAGACTCTTGTGGGGTGGTGATTATACCCGCCCCCAAGGTAAAAATTCCACTATTGGCCGATCGACAAATTAGAGCAATATCTTGCCAATTGGAAATGAACACTTTGATGCGTCAAGTTAATGGTTTGGGCGGAAATTCGGACGATCGATTACCTGCGTCTGCTGCTGTTAAAGTGCTGTCGGGCGATCGGGCTTGATGTATGTTCCCAGGAAATTTCGTAATCTAAAATCCAGGTTTATTATTCCCTTTATTAACTCGGCATTAATCGGCTGATTGGATATTTAATTTGGTTGATAATAGACCTCTTGCAAAAATAACTAGGACGGGCTCTGGGGCCCATCCCACAAGAGTTATTTTTTCTTGTGGGATGGGCGTCCCGCCCGTCCAAGAAATTTATGAAAAGGACTTTTGCAAGAGGTCTAATCAACTGGAAATACACAGCGAACCCGCTCAAAAAAGATAAAGTGATTTCAACGATCGATCGCAACGAGTCGTTTTAATAGATGAGGCTGTTGTAATTTCTGGTTTTCCCGATTTGTCTCTGGATTATATTATATTATTAATAAATAATATAATATTTTACTGAATCTGGTTGCATAAAGATGAGAAATTCGTTATGTTGAATTTTGTGTAAGCATTGAGGCGGTCTCAAATCAATCCTCAAAAGGCTTTAAGTATAAATACTCGCTAAGCAGTATTTAACCTAGTCTTAACAAACAACTCTGAAAGTAAATTTTTAGGTGGATTGTTAAGTTCATATTAAATGACAATTTGTCAAGTTAATGCCTAGGAAGTTTGCCAGCAAAAGGATGGAGAGTTTTGAAGATCGCCCAGATACTTACAGTTACTGATCAACATGAAAGTGCAAAAATCTTATGGGTGACATTCAAGCTACGTTTACATCTACCGATCGTGCTTTTCATATTGAAGGGTACGAAAAAATTGATTTCAGCTTGCTATATGTAGATGGTGCTTTCAAGCTTGAAAATCCAGAGATTGCGGAGAGTTACCGCCAATTCGGTCGCTGTTTAATGGTTGTAGACGAAACAGTCTATGGTCTGTACGGCCAGCAGATGCAGCATTATTTCAAGTATCACGAGATAGATTTAACAGTCTTTCCAGTGAATATCAAGGAACCTGATAAGACGTTAACAACTGTTGAAAGCATCATAGATGCCTTCGTGGATTTCGGACTCGTGCGGAAGGAGCCTGTTTTGGTGGTCGGTGGTGGATTGACGACAGACGTAGCTGGTTTTGCCTGCTCATCCTATCGCCGTCGGACTAACTACATTCGCGTACCGACAACCTTAATTGGGCTGATTGATGCCAGTGTGGCAATCAAAGTAGCTGTGAACCACGGTAAGCTGAAAAACCGCCTCGGCGCTTACCACGCTTCGCAGAAAGTAATTTTAGATTTCTCCTTTCTGAAAACTCTGCCGATCGACCAAATACGAAACGGCATGGCAGAGTTAATTAAGATCGCCGTAGTAGGCAACAAAGAAATCTTCGAGTTGTTAGAAAACTACGGCGAAGCATTGCTGCACAGTCATTTTGGTTATTTAGACGGCACATCTGAACTGCGCGAAGTGGCACATCGCTTAACCTACAACGCGATTCAGTCAATGCTGGCATTAGAAGTACCAAACCTGCACGAGCTAGATTTGGATCGGGTGATTGCCTACGGTCACACTTGGAGTCCGACGCTGGAACTAACGCCGGAAATTCCGATGTTCCACGGCCATTCTGTCGCCATCGATATGGCTTTTTCGGCCACCATTGCCCAACTGCGGGGGTACATTTCGATCGCCGATCGCGATCGGATCTTAGGGTTAATGAGCCGCCTCGGACTAGCGATTGATAGTCCTTATCTGACATCAGAACTGCTCTGGAAAGCCACAACATCCATCAGTCGTACCCGCGACGGCCTTCAACGCGCTGCGGCTCCCTGCCCCATTGGTGACTGCTTTTTCATGAACGATTTGACTCGAACTGATTTGGATGAAACCCTAGCCGTGCATCGAGAAATCTGTCAGGGCTACCCGCGTCATGGCGATGGCGAGGATATGTATGTGGTATTGCAGAAAGTTGGAACTCGTTCCACAGCCGGGGTATGACCATGAGACCCGTTACCCCAGTCGGGATTTTAGCCTCTTTACTCGAAAGTCTCGCCTCGCAAGTAGAAAAAATCGATAATCTCGATCGAGCTTTCAAGGCCCAATTACAACAAGCCTACGAATTGGCAAATGGTCTCGATCCGTACCTGGATCTTTGTACCACCCCGGAATCTCCTGCCTTAGCCACGTTAGTGAAGCGCACTCAATCAGAAGATTGGAGTAAGCGATTCTCTGACGGCGAGACAGTGCGCCACTTGGAACAGGAAATGCTTTCGGGTCATCTGGAAGGCCAAATGCTGAAATTTCTTGTCCATCTCACCAAAGCACAGCGCGTACTGGAAATAGGGATGTTTACCGGGTACTCAGCACTAGCGATGGCGGAAGCACTGCCGGTGGATGGAGTGGTGGTAGCCTGCGAAGTAGATGCTTACGTCGCTGAATTTGCCCAGAAGTGTTTTCACGAATCTACTGCCGGCCACAAAATCTCAGTCAAGGTGGCACCGGCTCTAGAAACCATGAAACAATTGGCCCAAGACGGGGAAGTCTTCGATTTGGTATTTATCGATGCCGATAAAGCTGGATACATAGACTATCTCGATTTACTCCTAACTACCGGGCTGTTGGCTCCCAATGGCTTGATCTGTGCAGACAATACTCTGATGCAGGGACAGCCATATTTGTCGGGTACTGCTACTGAGAACGGAGTTGCGATCGCCAAATTCAACCAGGCTCTAGTTGACGATCCGCGCGTAGAGCAAGTGTTACTGCCGCTGAGAGATGGATTGACCTTAATTCGGCGCGTTTAGTAGAACAAAACTTAGGCGTCAAAACCAAAAAAACCGGGTTTTTTGCCATATTCAGCGGGCTGTAACGAAGTCCGATGTCAAAAAACCCGGTTTTTAACCACCCGTGGGTAATATCAAATCCGCGCTTCATTGGCATGATTCATCTCTCTGTTCAGGAGTGCGCCTGCGTAGCTTCAAAAGCGGTTTAATCATTCAAAAACCACCGCTAATTAGAGTATTTACTTAGTAAAAAATTATGATCGAAACAGTTTCAACTGCAGCGATGCCATCTGAACAGGAAACAAACGCGACGACTAGCCGCTTCCAGACAGTCAAAACCATAGCAACCTTAATTTTGCTGCTATTGGTACTGCCCCTGAATCTCGCTTTAACAGCGATCGCCCTACTGAGATCCATCATCCTCAAACCGTTTCAGTCTCGAGCGATCGCGGACTCTCCCCAAACTATTTTGGTCGGCGGCGGCAAGAGGACCAAAGCATTACAGCTAGCGAGATCGTTCCATAAGGCCGGTCATCGGGTAATTTTGTTTGAAACCCACAAATACTGGCTGACAGGTCATCGTTACTCTTGGGCAGTCGATCGCTTTTACACAGTACCAAATCCCCAGACAGAGGAATACCCACACGCACTCTTAAAAATTGTCCAACAAGAGAAAGTCGATGTTTACGTTCCCGTCACTAGTGCAGGCGGCAGTTACTACGATGCCAAAGCCAAAAGCGTACTTTCTCCTCACTGTACGGTAATGCAGCTAGATGTCGAAACTCTGCAACGTTTGGATAATAAATATGAGATGGCAACAGCCGCCAAAGCGTTGGGGCTGCGAGTTCCGAAGTCCTACCGCATTACTAATCCGCAGCAAGTAATCGATTTTGATTTTAGTGACGCACAGCGTCCATATATTATCAAAAGTATTCCCTACGATTCTATTCGCAGGTTAGACCTGACGAAGTTACCCTGCACAACTGAGGCGGAAACGGCCGCGTTTGTGAAATCATTACCAATTTCCGAGAGTAAACCTTGGATTATGCAAGAGTATATTCGCGGGCAAGAATACTGCACTCACAGTACAATTCGTGATGGTCATCTTCAGTTGCATTGTTGTTGCAAATCGTCGGCGTTTCAGATAAATTACGAGCATGTCGATCGCCCGGATATCGAAAATTGGATTCGTCACTTTGCCAAGAGTCTAAATCTGACTGGACAAGTTTCCTTTGATTTCATGGAGGCGGCGGATGATGGAGAGATTTACGCGCTCGAATGCAACCCGCGCACCCATTCAGCCATCGCGGTGTTTTACAACCATCCCGATGTGGCAAAAGCTTATTTGGAACCAGACCCTTTACCACAGACACTGCTGCCTTTGGCATCGAGTCGCCCGACTTACTGGATTTACCATGAAATTTGGCGATTGGTGACTCATTTGTGGTCGCCCAAGCTAGTTTATGAGCGGTTAAAAATTATCGCCCAAGGCAAAGATGCCATCTTCGAGTGGGACGATCCGCTGCCGTTTTTGATGGTGCATCATTGGCACATTCCCTTGTTGTTATGGGCAGATTTAAAGCAGCCGAATGGGTGGATTGGGATTGATTTTAATATTGGCGAACTTGTGGAAATAGGGGGAGAGTGAGTATGTCAGTATTACGGGTTTTGCATTTAGTCGGCTCGGCAGTTAGCGATTTTTAATGTGATTTATCAGGGTTAATGAGTCGCCTCGGACTAGCAATTGATAGCCCTTATCTCACATCAACCAGGCTCTAGTTGACGATCCGCGCGTAGAGCAAGTGTTACTGCCGCCCAGAGATGGATTGACTTTAATTAGGCGCGTTTAGTAGAACAAAACTTAGGCGTCAAAACCTGCATAAACCGGGTTTTTTGCCCTATTCGGCGGCGTGTAACGAAGTCGGAGGTCAAAAAACCCGGTTTTTAACCACCCGTGGGTAATATCAATTCCGCGCTTCATCGGCATGATTCATCTCTCTTGTATGGAGACTATGCGCCTGCGTAGCTTCAACAGCGGTTTAATCATTCAAAAACCGCCGCTAATTAGAGTATTTACTTAGTAAAAAAGTATGATCGAAACAGCTTCAACGGCAGCGATGCCATCTGAACAGGAAACAAACGAGGCTTCTAGGCGCTTCCAGACAGCAGTCAAAACCATAGCAACCTTTATTTTGCTGCTATTGGTACTGCCCCTGAATCTCGCTTTAACAGCGATCGCCCTACTGAGATCCATCATCCTCAAACCGTTTCAGTCTCGAACGATCGCGGACTCTCCCCAAACGATTTTGATTAACGGCGGCAAGACGACCAAAGCATTACAGCTAGCGAGATCCTTCCATAAGGCCGGTCATCGGGTAATTTTGGTTGAAATCCACGAATACAGGCTGATGGGTAATCGATACTCTTGGGCAGTCGATCGCTTTTACACAGTACCAAATCTCCAGGCAGAGGAATACCCTCAAGCACTCTTAAAAATTGTCCAACAAGAGAAAGTTGATGTTTACGTTCCGGTCAGTAGTCCAGAGGGCAGTTACTACGATGCCAAAGCCAAAAAGGTACTTTCTCCTCACTGTACGGTAATGCAGCTAGATGTCGAAACTCTGCAACGTTTGGATGATAAGTATGAGTTGGCCACCGCCGCCGAAGCGTTGGGGCTGCGAGTTCCGAAGTCCTACCGCATTACTAATCCCCAACAAGTAATCGATTTTGATTTTAGTGACGCACAGCGTCCATATATTATCAAAAGTATTCCCTACGATTGTGTCCACAGGTTTGATCTCACTAAGTTACCCTGCGCCACCCCAGCAGAAACAGCCGCTTTTGTCAACTCATTACCAATTTCCGAGAGTAAACCTTGGATTATGCAAGAGTATATTCCAGGGCAAGAATACTGCACTCACAGTACAGTTCGTAACGGTCATATTCAGTTGCACTGTTGCTGCAAATCATCGGCGTTTCAGCTGAATTACCAGAATGTCGATCGCCCGGATATCGAAAATTGGATTCGTCAGTTGGCCAAGAGTCTAAATCTGACTGGACAAGTTTCTTTTGATTTCATTGAAGCGGCGGATGATGGAGAGATTTACGCGATCGAATGCAACCCGCGCACCCATACAGCCATCACGATGTTTTACAACCATCCCGATGTGGCAAAAGCTTATTTGGAACCGGACCCTTTACCGCAGACAGTGCAGCCTTTGGCATCTAGTCGCCCGACTTACTGGATTTACCAGGAAATTTGGCGATTGGTGACTCATTTGTGGTCGCCCAAGCTAGTTTATGAGCGGTTAAAAATTATCGCCCAAGGCAAAGATGCCATCTTCGAGTGGGACGATCCGCTACCGTTTTTCATGGTGCATCATTGGCACATTCCCTTGTTGTTATGGGGAAATTTGCGTCAGCCGAAAGAGTGGATTAAAATTTATTTTCATAGTGGAATACTTCTGTAAATAGGGGGAGATTGAGTATGTCAGTATTACGGGTTTTGCATTTAGTCGGAGCGGCAGACAGTGAATTTTACGATAAATTGTCGCGCTTTTATGCCCCATATTGTCTGGAGCAAACTGCTAATCCAGCACTCTATGAATTTCATATAGCCTATATTTCTCCCGGTGGCCAATGGCGTTTTCCCACCTCTCTCGATCCGAGTGCGATCGCGGCTGCTAATCCCATGTCTCTAGCGGGCGCTGTAGAGGTGCTGACACAGCTAAAGATTGACGTAATGGTACCGCAGATGTTTTGCATCCCCGGCATGACTCAATACCGAGCCTTGTTCGATCTGCTGAATATTCCTTACGTGGGTAATACCCCAGAGGTGATGGCACTGACTGCTGACAAAGCGAAGGCTAAGGCAGTAGTAGCGGCCGCTGGGGTAAGCGTACCGTTGGGAGAAGTTGTCCGCGCGGGCGATAGACCTTCGATTGATTTTCCGGTGGTGCTCAAGCCACTGAATGCGGATAATTCTCTGGGAGTTGCCTTAGTTAAAAATGCTGCTGACTATGATGCGGCGTTGCAGACAGCATTGACTCATTCAGAGGAAGTGCTAGTAGAAAAATTCATTGAATTGGGTAGAGAAGTTCGCTGTGGGATTATTGTCCAAGATGGCGAGCTAGTCTGTTTGCCGCTGGAAGAGTATCCTGTAGATCCTGATACCCAACCGATTCGGACTTATGCCGATAAGCTCCAACAAAATGAGGATGGTAGCTTGACTGGTTCCACTAAAAATACCAGGCCGTGGGTAGTTGACAAGAGCGATCCGATTACGGAGAGAGTTTGGGCCGAGGCCAGAAAATGCCACATCGCTTTGGGCTGTCGCCACTACAGTTTATTTGATTTTCGCATTGACCCCGATGGACAACCTTGGTTCTTAGAAGCGGGGCTGTACTGTTGTTTGGCCGAAAAAAGCGTGATTGCGGTTATGGCCAAAGCATCAGGAATTTCTCTGGATACTTTGTTTCAGAGTATGCTGCAAAATGCCTTACAAGGTCGATCGGGTACAACGAACGGTGCAACAAGCAATGTAAATTCGGGTTCTACGGCAATGATGGTTGAGCGTTGACAGTCTAGTGATGTATTGGGAATGGGTGCAACTAAGAAGGATAACTTGCAATTTTTGAAATTGTGTGATATCATAAAACGTTCTCAAATAGCGCAACACTAACTATTACTGCATGGCAACGAAGCCAACGATCGCATTTACTCACCTCGGCTGCGAAAAAAATCGCATCGATACCGAACACATGATCGGCTTGCTGGCTCAAGCGGGCTATCAAGTCGATTCTAATGAAGAATTAGCCGATTATGTTGTAGTCAATACTTGCAGTTTTATCCAAGCGGCGCGAGAAGAGTCGGTCCGCACCTTGGTAGAATTGGCAGAAGCTAATAAAAAAGTAGTAATCACTGGCTGCATGGCACAGCATTTTCAGCAGGAATTGCTGGACGAATTGCCCGAAGCCGTCGCAATTGTCGGCACGGGCGACTATCATAAAATCGTCAATGTTATGCAGCAGGTGGAAAAGGGCGATCGAGTTTCCCTCGTCTCTAGTGAACCTACTTACATCGCTGACGAAACTACTCCCCGCTACCGCACGACATCGGAAGGTGTCGCTTATCTGCGAATAGCAGAAGGCTGCGACTACCGCTGTGCATTTTGCATTATCCCGCACTTGCGCGGAAATCAAAGGTCGCGCAGGATCGAGTCTATCGTCGCCGAAGCTAAGCAATTAGCCTCCGAAGGGGTAAAGGAAATTATCTTAATTTCTCAAATTACCACCAACTACGGCAAAGATATTTATGGCGAACCGAAACTAGCCGAACTACTTCGCGCTTTGGGTAAAGTAGATGTACCTTGGATTCGGATGCACTACGCCTATCCTACAGGTTTGACTCCGCAAGTTGTCGAGGCAATCCGCGAAACACCCAACGTTTTGCCGTATTTGGATTTACCCCTGCAACACTCGCACCCGGAAATTCTGCGGGCGATGAATCGGCCTTTTCAAGCTGGGATCAATGATGCTATAGTCGATCGGCTCAAGGCAGCACTTCCCGGCGCTGTGATGCGAACAACTTTTATTGTCGGCTTTCCCGGCGAAACCGACGAACACGCAGCACACTTGCTGGAATTTGTCAAGCGCCACGAATTCGATCACGTAGGAGTTTTTGTATTTTCGCCAGAAGAAGGAACCCCAGCCTTCAGCTTGCCCCAGCAAATACCAGCAGAAATAATGGAAATGCGGCGCAATTCGGTAATGGCGGCACAACAACCTATATCATTGAAGAAGAATCAAGAATCTGTCGGTCAGGTAGTTGATGTCCTGATAGAACAAGAACAACCAGAGACAGGTGAGTTGATTGGTAGATCCGCTCGGTTTTCCCCAGAAGTAGATGGACTCGTCTATGTGACAGGAGAAGCGCGACTGGGATCGATCATATCTGTGAAAATTACTGGTGCAGATGTCTACGACCTCTACGGTCAAGTGTAAGTGTTGCTGGAACTGTCGCGATCGGCGGTGTGGCGAACAAAAACCGGACACGAGCCAAAAATGATTAGCGGATTGTGCAACAAAAGTAACGGTTAGTACACAATTGTGCAAAGATATGTAGCAAAGGGGTTCTAAACTTTTTTAGCCCCGATCTGGCAATCGACCCTCCCCGTCGGGGTGCGGTAATCTCTACAGAACATCGGAAAATTTTAACGAATTTAATGTTTTGTTTCTGAATGTAAAGAGTTATGATGATAACAAGCCAGAAATAAGCGGGGATAATTTGAGATTGCTTCGCCGTCCGCCCTACACCACAACGGTATCCCGAAAGAGTGTTGAGATGGATAGGCGGTAACGGTCGCCCCATCCCCTGCTCAATCCCGCAGGCGACGGATTGCGGGATAGCGCCTGAACCAAACAACCTGTTACTACATGAGTAGTGAAGTGGGGCTGGTCATGATCCTCACTATAAAATGCCTAAGAGGGAAAGCTTGCAAGTACCTCAAAGGAAGTCCAATGTCCTGTTTTAAGAATGTTGGAAGCCTATAACCCGACCCCTGGCGGTTGGTATCGGCGATGTCACAAAATCAAAGACGGCTGTCGAATTGGTAAATTTAGTCACCATCGACGGAGCTGCCCTATACTCGATTGCTATTTAAGAAGGTGCGCGCAGGCGCAGCACCATAAAGAACTCTTATGAGTTCCTGCCGCCGAGCAGAAATCCGCATCCGAGTTGGGCAACTTAGAAGGCTAAGACTCGTTATTAGGAGCATTAATGAATTTATTGTTTGAAGGCTTAGGTCTTTCGGAAGAACTCGTTCTCCATCTGGAAACACTAGGCTTTACAGAACCTACTCCCATCCAAGTACAAGCAATTCCGCACTTGCTAGCAGGTCGCGACGTTGTGGGCCAAGCCCAAACAGGGACAGGCAAAACGGCAGCATTCTCGTTGCCCATCTTGGAGCGGATTGATTTAGATTTAACTGCGGTGCAAGCACTGGTGCTGACGCCGACTCGCGAATTGGCGATGCAAGTAACTGAAGCCATCCGCGATTTGAGCGGCATCAGCAGCGACGGCCCTGTAAAAGTGGGTCGCTCTCTGCAAGTTCTGACAGTGTATGGCGGTCAATCGATCGATCGTCAAATGCAGCGTTTGAAGCGCGGCGTGCACGTCGTCGTCGGTACACCCGGACGCATATTGGATATGCTCAGCCGTGGCAGCCTGAAACTAGACAAGGTAAAGTGGCTGGTTTTGGATGAAGCTGACGAAATGCTGAGCATGGGCTTTATCCAAGATGTGGAAAAAATCTTGGATGCTGCACCAAAAGAACGTCAAACGGCATTTTTCTCGGCGACGATGGAAGCTTCCATTCGGAAATTGGTGGCGCGGCATTTGCGTAACCCAATCAACGTCACCGTAGAACAGCCAAAAGCAACGCCAAAGCGCATCAGCCAAGGCGTGTACATGATTCCCCGTGGCTGGTCGAAGGCAAGAGCCCTACAGCCAATTTTAGAAATGGAAGACCCGGAATCTGCACTGATTTTTGTGCGGACTCGGCAGTCGGCGGCAGAACTCACCAGCCAACTGCAAGCAGCCGGTCACAGCGTTGATGAGTATCACGGTAATTTGAATCAGGCACAGCGGGAACGCTTGCTGCATCGGTTCCGCCAATGTCAGGTGCGCTGGGTAGTGGCGACTGATATTGCGGCGCGGGGTTTGGACGTGGATCACTTGACTCACGTTATTAACTACGATTTGCCCGACAGTGTGGAAAGCTACGTTCACCGGATCGGACGCACGGGCCGGGCTGGTCGCGAAGGAACGGCGATTACGCTGATTCAACCGGTCGATCGCCGCAAACTGCGTTTGATTGAACGCCACGTTCGATCGAGCTTGACGGTGCGAAACATTCCGACACGGGCGCAAATTGAAGCTCGTCAGTTGGAAAAGATGCAGGGTAAAGTTCGCGAAGCTTTGGCTGGCGAACGGATGGCATCTTTCTTGCCTCTGGTATCTCAGTTATCCGAGGAGTACGACTCCCACGCGATCGCCGCTGCTGCTTTGCAAATGGCTTTCGATCAAAGCCGTCCTGCTTGGATGGGCGCGGATTACGCTCAACAAGAAGATCCCCCGATTGGTGGAGAAAACAGCGTCAAGCCAATCTTGATCAAAAAGCGGGCTAAGACTGGTGAGACGACTTTTTCTGGAGCACCGAGTGCTCCTGTTCCCCAGAACCGCTAATTGGTAGGGTGCACTCGGTGCACCTGATTTAGAATTTTTGTAGAGATGCGATCGATCGCACCTCTACTTTTTTTATGGGTAATATCAAATCCGTTGAGATCGGAATTATTCATCTCTCTCTTCTCTTCCTCTGTGCCCTCTGCGCTCTCTGCGGTTTAATTATTCCAAAACAACATAAGTCAATATGCAAGTTAGCGATCGGACAATTTCTGTAACTAATTCTACACTGAGAACGTTAATTGATGAATTGGGTACGGAGTGTCAAAATGTGATTGCTTTAATCTATCAGCTTCAGTTACCTGATTTGAGCGATCGACAAAAAGCTGAAATTCTAGCAGACTTCCTTCCTCTCTGCAATCCATCTCAACGTTCACTGCGGAGAGGATTTTCAGACACTAATTGCTGAGGAAATGGCAATATTGTCGGATGATGATGAAGAGGATTAAGGAGACGCGGGCGATTCCCTACGGGATAGCTACGCTTCACGCACATCAGGAAAAAGCCCTCCTGTCAACTCACAGAAAGGCTAAAAATCCTCATAAATAAGGAATAAAGTGCTTACTACAAACTTGTGAACCGGGATTTTTGCACTGTGGTTTAATATTTCAGTTTAGCTGCGTGCTCACAATAATTTTTTGTACGCGATCGCCCTTAATTTCCACAATCAAATTAGAAGCCTTTTGGTCATTGCTGTAAGTCAACCGAGTCACTCCACCCTGCACAGATTGCGACCCGTAACCGTAAGTTTTAACAACTTTTTGCCTGTTATCTCCTACCTTCACCCCATCCATTGTCAGAAACTTGGGATTGGTAGTAGAAACTAAATAAACTTTGCCCTCCCATGCTGCTACCGTCAATCCTGAGTAGGTTAGCGTGCGAATCTTGCCACCGAGGCCAGGCCCAGCAGGTTTAGTTTCGTCGCGCTGCGGTTTCCCCAACTTGCGTTTTGCCTCTTCTACAGACATCCCCAACCGAACGCCGCCAATCCCCAGGCGCGAATAGTTCAGCGCCGCCGGCTTTTGTGTGGCGCTGAGCATTCTTTCTAGAGTCGCAACAGTTTGATTCATAGCGGGAACAGGGCGAATTAAAGCAGCAAATCCTAAGCTCGAAATCGCGAGATTTATCATGATGCCAGCGACGGCTGTTGTCACAAACATTTTTACCATTTTTTTATAGCTTTATTTGGCAATGTATTCGCGCGATCGCCCGCTAGATCCGGATTGATACTAACAGGACTTACACAAACACTCCTGGAAGCACTGCGAGTCTTTGAAACCGAATTTTTTTACCAAAACTACACAAACAAACCCTGTTTTTAGCATAAATCTTAGGTTTAACAGTGAGGTATTCAGGAAGAAACCCGGTTTCTAGCGCAACCTAGGTAAATCCTGACTAATATTTTTTAACTTGTGAAAACCACCAATTTCGGGCGAACCGAATTTGCTCCTGCACAAGCTTG
Source organism: Microcoleus sp. B6-A1 (assembly GCF_036705085.1). NCBI lineage: Bacteria > Bacillati > Cyanobacteriota > Cyanophyceae > Oscillatoriales > Microcoleaceae > Microcoleus > Microcoleus sp. B6-A1. Next base: position 4,226 of record NZ_JAUBTU010000115.1, on the reverse strand, counting down.
CGTCCGCCTGCGAGGACTAAAAGAAAGAATAAAGCAGGTAAATCAAGGGAAATTGCTGTGATATCCTAACAAAAGCCATATCTGCATAAAATAAGTAATTTAGATGACCGCAACAGATTCTGCTAAGCACCAAAAATCCAAAGCCCTCAAACCGGGTAGCCGCCGCCCCGCTAAAGAACTGTGCAGCGAGTGCGGTTTGTGCGATACATATTACATCCATTATGTCAAGGAATCTTGTGCTTTCTTAACACAACATATTGCAGAACTGGAAGCAGAGATTCACGGGCGATCGCGCAATCTCGACAATCCCGACGATTGGTATTTCGGAGTCAGTCAAAACATGATGGCGGCTCGGAAAAAAGAGCCGATCGAGGGCGCTCAGTGGACGGGGATCGTCAGCACAATTGCCATTGAAATGCTCGAAAAAGGAATTGTAGAAGGCGTTGTTTGCGTCCAAAATACCAAAGAAGACCGCTTTCAACCCATGCCGATAATTGCTAGAAATCGTGAAGAAATTCTGGCAGCAAAAGTCAACAAACCCACTCTCTCTCCCAACCTTTCAGTATTAGAACAAATCGAAAAATCTGGGATGAAGCGGCTGTTAGTAATTGGCGTCGGCTGTCAAATTCAAGCCTTGCGAACAGTAGAAAAAAAACTCGGTTTAGAGAAGCTCTACGTTTTGGGAACTCCCTGTGTAGATAATGTCAGCCGCGCGGGCTTGCAGAAATTCCTAGATACGACTAGCCGTTCTCCTGAAACGGTGGTTTCTTACGAGTTTATGCAAGACTTTAACGTTCACTTCAAACACGAAGATGGTTCGGAGGAAAAAGTGCCGTTCTTCGGGTTGAACACTAAGGAATTGAAAGATGTTTTTGCTCCTTCTTGTTTGAGCTGTTTTGATTATGTCAATTCTTTAGCAGATTTAGTGGTGGGCTACATGGGAGCACCTTTTGGCTGGCAGTGGATTGTGGTGCGAAATGACACCGGGCAAGAGATGTTAGATTTGGTAACGGATCAGTTAAATACTCAGCCGGTGATGTCTAAGGGAAACCGAAAAGAAGCCGTTCAGCAAAGCATTCCGGCTTACGAAAAAGGAGTGACTTTGCCAATGTGGGCGGCGAAGTTAATGGGAGTTTTTATTGAGAGAATTGGGCCGAAGGGTTTGGAATATGCTCGGTTTTCGATTGATTCTCATTTCACTCGCAATTATCTGTATGTGAAGCGCAATTACCCTGAGAAATTAGAGGCTCATGTACCGGAATATGCTAAGCGGATTGTGGGGCAGTATAAGTTGCCTGAGTGAGGTGATTCGGAGAGTTTTTAAGAGGTATTTTGCAGGGACATGATATTGCCCTCTTTCCTTCAGTCCGGCAGGGGTTTAAACCCCTGCCTCAAAGCTTAAGTCCTTTGAAAAGGACTGAATCAATTATTGGTTGTGTTTGTGCAAGATGGCTTTAACTTTCAATTAGATATATAAGATTATGACACTTATAGTGGCACAGAAATATATCAATTTACTAAGGTCGATCGCACTTACTTGTTGTGTGCTTCTAGCATTATCTGGAAATGGAGTGTCGGCGAAAGCAGCAGAAGTGCGATCGGGAAACAAAACATTTGCTGAATGGTGTCGCGAAAAAGATTCTTTGACTCCAGAAGCTAAACATACAGTTGAGGTGCTGTTGAAGGAAGCAGAAACTACTGAGTGCGATGCGGCTAATCAGAAACTTTCGAGTCTCACCGCACTCTTCCTCTGGGGTAATCAAATCAGCGACATCAAACCTTTAGAATCTTTGACTAACCTGATTACACTCCACATTAGTAACAATCAAATCAGTGATATCCAACCGCTAGCATCTTTGCCTAACCTGATTACACTCTCCGTCGGCAACAATCAAATCAGCGACATCAAACCGCTAGCATCCTTGACTAAACTGACTACTCTCCAACTCAACAACAATCAAATCAGCGACATCAAACCGCTGGCATCTTGGACTAACCTGACTTGGTTAGACATCAGCAACAATCAAATTAGTGACATCAAACCGCTAGCATCCTTGACTAAACTGACTTGGTTAGACCTCAACAATAATAAAATCAGCGACATCAAACCATTGCTATCTTTGACTAAACTGGCTGCGATCAATCTCGAAAACAATCAAATCTATGACATCAAACCATTGCAATCCTTAACTAACCTGACTTGGTTACAACTCAGCGGAAATCCGATCGCTCCCAAAACTTGCCCACTCAAGCCAGAGTCTATCTGTAAGTGGAAACCACAAGCTCAACCATAAAACTTTACAGTGACGTTCGATCGCACTTAAATATTTCCCTTACGAAGGATAAATTTGCTATTCATCAGAAAAACCCGATCGCCCTTATTGACTAAAAGCGATCGCACACCAACATCCTCCTACAAATCAGCAGCGTGCTGCTTCAACTCATCCAAAGAAACGTATTCCAAAGTCAGGGCGTGAGTCGCACCCAAAACCACAAGCGGCGCACATCCCGCATCCATTGCTTCCTTCCACCGAGACGCGCACAAACACCAGCAATCCCCAGGCTTCAAACCGGGAAAGTTAAATTCGGGAACCGGAGTGCTCAAATCATTTCCATTCGATTTAGTGAATTGCAAAAACTCTTCTGTCAGTTGAGCGCAAACGGTGTGAGCCCCAAAGTCGCCACCACCTGTATTGCATTTGCCGTCCCGATAATAGCCCGTCATGGGCGACGTGCAGCAAATCTCTAACTTTCCGCCCAGCACATTTGTAGCTTCCGTCACCATCGCAACTCCTGAGTAAAACTCTTCGATCTAATTTTACACAACTCGTTGTTTATATATTTTTTTCCATGACAAAGTTGATTAATTTTTGTCCTCTGCATTCTACTTCTTGTTTTCTAATCACAATAAATCCCTGGCTTTCAAAAAAAGGTCGCGCTGTAATGCTGGCTTCGGTAAATAATTTGTTAATTCCTAAGTCTTGGGCTTTTGACTCAATTTGTTTTAAAATTAGCCTGCCGACTCCTTGCCTTTGAAAATGTTGATGACAGAAAAAGCAATCGATATGGCCGCTTGCTTCTAATTCCCCAAAACCTGCAATTTTCTCACCTTCTTCTGCTACGAAAGTAAATTTACTGCTTAAACTTTTAGTCCAACTTTCGATATCCATATCTGCTGGCGCCCAAGCATCTACTTGTGCTTGTGTGTAATCGCGGATGTTTACTTCGTGTATGGTGTCGTAAAACAGTTGTACAATTTGTTGGGTATCACCGATTTCGTAGGTTCGTACTCTCATAAATTATCTCACTGCGATCGCTTGTTTAATATTAATTTGGGATTTTCAACCCTTCGGAACGCGGATGGATGTTGGCTTCTACTATTTTGTCTTATTTCTTGCAGGGCGATCGACCAAAAATTCTCGCCCACCCCCTTGACAAACTCTCTGACTCTATGTTAATGAAACAAAAGCAAACCTCACTCGAATTAACACTACATTAATCCAGTAGCTTAACAAATAAGGATTGAAACTTATGACAGAAATTGGGCCCGATCCAAACCGACCTTATCCGATGGCCGATCAGCGGCGCGTATGCTTCATCAAAAACTTTATTAAATCCCCCAACATTATCGTCGGCGATTACTCATATTACGACGATCCAATAGATCCAGAAAATTTTGAAAAAAATGTACTTTATAACTACGGAAACGATCGATTAATTATTGGCAAATTTTGTGCGATCGCCACCAACGTCAAATTCATTATGAACGGTGCAAATCACAAACTAGACGGCATTTCAACTTATCCTTTTCCTGTTTTTGGGAATGGTTGGGAAACAGCCATGAATTTATTAATGGAACTGCCAAGTAAAGGCGATACCGTCATTGGCAATGATGTTTGGATCGGCTATGAATCCCTGATTATGCCCGGAGTCAAAATCGGCGACGGTGCCGTCATAGCCGCCAAATCCGTTGTAGTAAAAGACATTCCCGCTTACACAGTTGTGGGTGGAAACCCCGCCCATCCAATCAAACAGCGTTTTAGCGATGGTGAAGTTGCACAACTATTAGAAATTAGGTGGTGGGATTGGGAAATAGAGAAGATTTCGCGCAATGTCAGCATAATTATGCAAGGCGATATTCAAGCACTCAGGCTCGCGAATTAAATAACTTACAATTTTAATTGTTATTGTGGGATGGGCGTCCCGCCCGTCCAAAAAGGACGGGC
>NZ_JAUBTU010000114.1:0-21427 GCF_036705085.1 Microcoleus sp. B6-A1 | reverse complement strand
TTACTTAAACGGCTTAATTGGTAATCAGGGAAAACCTGCCTAAGTATAATTGCTCACTGCAAAAGTGACATGCTCCCCAAAAGTACGGCGATATTGCTCAAGGGCTGAACTGTACTGAGGGTTATGCTAAAGATGTGGGCTACGAGCTATGGGAGTTGTTCTCTGATGCTTTTGGAGAAGAGGTTAATAAGTTAAATTTGCGATCGGCACTGATTCGGAAGTCGATGATTAGCAATGTTACTGGAAGCGTCATTAGTGGCAATCATGTTGCTCGTGGTCATTTAATCGGAGCGCTGAATGTCTGCACATCGCAGGAAGAGTCGCCTGAGTTTTTGCGGGGAAAGCAGCGGGCGAAAATGGAGGCGATTAAACGCTTGCAAGCCGTCGGTTTGAGCGACGAGCAGATCGCGCAATGCTTGGATCTGACGGTAGAAGAGATTCGAGAAGTCGATTTGACAGAATAAGAATGTTTTGCTCCTGATTACCAGATAGATTGAATCGTTAAAAAGCTCAGAAAACGAAAAATCACCATGAGATTCATTAACCCCAAAATCGAGTTTGCATTCAAAAAAATATTCGGCTCCAATCAAAGCAAACCAATCTTAATCAGCTTTCTCAATGCCATGATTTATGATGGTAATCCCACCATCGCTGACTTAGAAATTATCGACCCGTATTTAGCATTGAGAGTTCCGTATCTCAAAGACTCTTACCTGGATGTCAAAGCCAGACTTGCAGGAGGCGCAACTGTAATTATCGAGATGCAAGTTTTAAATGTAGAATCTTTTGCGAAACGGGTAGTTTACAATACTGCGAAAACTTACTCAACTCAACTGATTCGCGGTGAAGGTTACTTTAAGTTAAAACCTGTAATTGCTTTGACAATTACTGATTTTGAAATGTTTGACAATGACCGAGAAGTAATTTCTCACTTTGTGTTCAAGGAGAAAAAACGTTTATTTGATTATGTCGATCCAGAGATAGAATTGATTTTTATCGAATTGCCGAAATTCCACAAACAATTGGATGAGTTAGAAACTTTGACTGACAAGTTGGTTTATTTTATGAAAAATGCTCCCAGTTTGGAAGTGGTACCGCAAACAATGGAAACAGTCTCGGAAATACAGCAAGCCTTTGCGATTGCTAATGAAACTAACTTGAATCCAGAAGAGTTGGCAGATTTAGAAGCACGCGAAAGGTATATTCTGGATCAGCAGGGAATCTTGCGAAAGGGAATTGAAGAAGGACTCGCACAAGGGCGAGAAGAAGGTAGAGAAGAAGGCAGAGAAGAAGGCAGAGAAGAAGGCAGAGAAGAAGGACTCGCTCTAGGAATGAGAGAAAAGGCTCTAGAAATTGCTAGGCAACTTCTCAATGTCCTTGACAATCAAACAATTAGTCAAACAACTGGTTTGAGTGTTGAAGATATCGAAAACTTGCGGGAGGAATGAAAGGAAGGGAAAAAGTGCGATCGCACAATTAGTACACCTTTTCTCGCTACTAGGATCAGCCTGGTAGCGCAGGTTTTTGAGGTTCTGCCTCTTTGATTGAGAATGACGCTAAATATTAACTCTCATCCACTTAATGCTCAAGGATGAGTCTGCCCTCTCTCTAAAGGAAGATTTCATTAAACCAGTAAATTCCGTATGATGCTGTAAAAGTCAGTCAGAGGGGAAAGCTATCTCCGACTCTAGCTCCGAATAACTGACCAATCTTACAATATAAAAAAATACATCTCATGACATCAGTCACTCCCAATCAAACTTCCTCTCAATACGAAGTTAGCGAACCAGAAGACAAAATTGAGTCTCTGGTAGAAGAAGTTAAGCCAGAAAGCGAACTCGATTTAGAATTCCTCTACACCAGAGACATTGAATTCCGACAAGAAACAATTTATTTCATTGTAGTCGATCGCTTTTACGACGGCGACCCCGCAAATAACGAAGGCCCAAACCCAGAACTTTACGATCCAGAAGGCAAAGATTGGGGCAAATATTGGGGCGGCGACTTGCAAGGAGTTATCGACAAACTCGATTACTTAAAAGATATGGGAGTTAGCGCAGTTTGGCTGACTCCACTGTTCGAGCAAGTAGAAGCATTGTTTGTCGAACAAGCTGCAATTCACGGCTACTGGACTAAAGATTTCAAGCGACTAAATCCCCGCTTCATTGCCACAGGCGACAATCCTTCTATTAACCAAACACAAGAAAGTAAAGATACGGTATTTGACAAATTAGTACACGAGTTGCACCAGCGAAACATGAAACTCGTACTCGATATTGTCTGCAATCACAGCAACCCAGATTTTAGTGGCAAAAAAGGGGAACTCTACGACGACGGCGTAAAAATAGCTGACTTTAACGACGATGAAGATGACTGGTATCACCACTACGGCGAAGTCCAAAACTGGGAAGATGAATGGCAAGTCCAAAATTGCGAACTATCGGGTTTAGCAACTTTCAACGAAAACAATATTGCCTACCGGAATTACATTAAGTCAGCAATTAAACAATGGCTCGACAGAGGTGTTGATGCTTTGCGGGTTGATACAGTTAAGCATATGCCTATTTGGTTTTGGCAGGAATTTAATGCTGACATTTTAGCACACCGACCTGATGTTTTCATTTTTGGCGAATGGATTTACAGCGACCCTAGAAACGATCGTTCTGTGGAATTTGTCAACGAGTCGGGGATGACTATTTTAGATTTTGGTCTGTGCGTGGCAATTCGAGAAGTATTGGGAAAGGGTGCGGAGGCGGGATTTAAGTTAGTCCAAGATGTTCTGAATTTGGATCACCGCTACTACGGGGCGACGGAGTTGATTACTTTTATTGACAACCACGATATGCCGAGGTTTCAGTCGTTGAATCCCGATCCAGAAATGCTGCTGTTGGCGATAGGTTTAATTATGACGACTCGCGGCATTCCCTGCATTTATTACGGCACCGAACAGTATCTGCACGATGATACAGATGGGGGAAATGACCCCTACAACCGCCCGATGATGGAAAAGTGGGATACTGATTCGCCGATTTACCGAGCTGTGCGATTGCTGTCGGGATTGCGGCGGCTGAATCCAGCTATTTCGATGGGGAGTCAGTGGCAAAAATATCTAACTCCTGATGTTTATTGTTACGTGCGCCGCTATCGCGATTCGGTGGTGTTTGTAGCGATGAATCGTGGCAGTTATGTTACAACAATTAAAGAGGTGGATACTGAGCTGCCTGATGGAGAGCATACGGAGGTTTTATCGCGCCGTAAGTTTGAAGTTAAAGACGGGATGCTGTACAATTTAGAGTTGGGTTCGCAGGAAGTAATGATTTTTAGCCGCGTCGGAGAACGAGTTAAGGCGAAAACTATTGTGCGGGCGCAGCTTAACAGCGTTAGAACTCAGCCTGGGGAAAGAATTGTGGTGATTGGAGATTGTCCTGAATTGGGGAATTGGGATATTAGTAAGGGCTACCCGTTGGAGTATATCAATACTAATACTTGGTTTGGGGAAATTCCTTTTAATGAAAGTGCGGGGAAGTTGATTTCTTATAAGTATGCACTGCTACGGGAAGGACTGTCGCCGCTGCGAGAAAATCTGGTTTGTCGCCGCTGGGTTTTAGTTTCCGAAGGGACTGTGAAATGGCGGGATAAGTGGGCGAGTGGACGCGAGTCGTGATTTTTAATCAACAGGCTTTCCGGCCTGTTTTACCAGTTTTTAATGAACAGGCAAGATGCCTGTTCCACAACCAAGTTTCTGTTTTGTGGAACGGGCCGGAGAGCCCGTTGGTGATATTACGAGTTTAAAGCGATCGCAACTTCTCGACTACCATATCGACATAACGTTCGCTACTGTGCTGGTTCAAAACCATTTCGTATCCCCGCTGCGCTTGAGATTCAGCTTCTTGAGGATTTTTTAGCAAATGGACGATCGCCTCGCGCAAACCTGCGGCATCTCCCACATCTACCACTTTGGCAATATCCGGAGTGGCTAAATAATCGACCATACCTTGAGTCCGAGTAATGACGACCGGTCGCTTGCAGGCCATTGCTTCCACCAAACCCTGCACTCCCGCAGCATATTTATTGTCCACCAAACAAACTGCAATTACGTCTGCATCGCGGTAAAGCTGCACTAAATCCGGCCATTCGTAGAATTTGCGCGACATATTTTCTGGCATAGTATCGGGGAAAGCTTGCGATAAAGCTTTGGCATCTTTAGAAAAACCGCTAATTTTTACGTCAACATCTAAGTCAGCAGTTGCTGCTGCTAGGAGTCGGTAGTCGCGCTTTTCTAATCCGACGCTAACAACTGTTTGCCGCTTTTTCTCGCCAGAAACGGGGCCCGGTGTGAAAAACTGGGTGTCTGTCTGTTCTAGAAGCACTAAGATGCGCGATTCAGGTATACCTAAATAGCTGCGGAGGAAGTTTGTTTGAGGGCTGGCGCAGGCCATGAACAGGTCAATTTTGTCAGCCAAACCGAATAGTTTCAGCGCGAGGCGGCCGCGCAGCCGATCGATATTGTGAAAATATACAATAATTTTCGGGCGATCAGACGATTCACCGCACACCGCCGCCACTGGAATGCCAATGTCCTCGCCGGTACAAAATATCACGTCGTCGCTGCTGACTTGCTCGGACAACTTGCGGGCGGCGGCCCAATGTTCGGGTTTAGAAGAAATTTTCGATCGCAGCTTGTCGCTCAACGATATCGCTTCGCCATCCGGGGCGTGGACAGTGGCATTTAAGCGGTCTCTGAGGGCTCGCAGGACGTGGCGAGGGCATTTGCCTAGTTGTGCATCGCGGTCAATTCCATCTAGGTCTATTTTGCGACCTAATGCCAAATGGTATTTCAAAGTATTCTCCTTATAATCATGTTGGTGCTGGCACAAATTATCTAACCTCAGAAGATTCTATCCTCTGCTGTTGAAAGTGCTAGTGCGATCGGTCAGTCGATTTTAGATTTTAGATTTTAGATTTTAGATTTTAGATTGGACTCTACAGATGAATCTGGGGGGTTCTCCCTCATGTGTGAATTTTTTTGAGTTCCACGAATCCTGTCTGGGGCTTGTATCGCAAGGGCGCTGACGGTTAGGAAACCGGGTTTCTCGGCATCGGCGCGCAAATCCTGTAGGAATAAAAAACAGTGACACGCGCCGATCGATTCCAAGGACTTAAGCTTTTATGCTGAAGTTAGCTAAAAAATTTATGTTTAACCTCATGTATATTTCTCCAGAGCAAGACCAAAAAATTCGCTACACCCTGCGCGAGTGCGGTCAAGAAGCTTACAAGCTCGCAGCCGAACCTTTTGAAGTTTGCGAGAAAGGGCCCAACGACTACGTGACGAGTATCGATCAATACCTAGACCGACAACTATCGGCAGCATTTAGCGCTTTGTTTCCTGAAGACGGCAGGATAACGGAGGAAAACGCCGCTTCCAGAGCAGCTTACGGGGCCAATTACCAGCGGCTCTGGTGCATCGATCCCCTCGACGGAACTGAAGAATTTATTCGGGGAAAACTACACTACGCTTCGATGGTGGGGCTGCTGCTTGAGGGGGAACCGGTGGCCGGCTGGCTCTACGCCCCGGCTTTTGACCAAATGTATTTTGGCGGCAAAGGTTGGGGATTGTTCCAAACTGTGGGAGCCCAAGCGCCGCAGCCGATCGCCCTATGCAAACCGCCTGCTCCGACAGCGGAAAATTGTAAAATTATTCTCGGAGACAAAGACCAGAAAAACTACGCCCGGGCGATCGCCCAAAGCATCCCCGGAGCAGAATTTTACTCGTTGGGCAGCTTTGGCTTAAAAGTGATGGAAGTTATCTTCGGTCGAGCTGGTTTGTACCTGTATCTCAACGGCAGAGTTAAAGTGTGGGATACCGCCGGCCCTCTGGCTCTAGCAAAAGCAGCCGGATTGGTTTGTTGCGACTTGCAAGGTCAACCGCTGAGGTGGACTAAAGATGCGATCGAGCCGGAGACTCTGGCCCACACGCAGTCAATCGCGATCGGCTGGCCGGACTACATAGAACCTCTGTTGGGCAAAGTTCAAAAGGCAGTGGCACGCTTGTAAACCCGTTTAAGATTAAAGAATCTGCCGATTTTACGTGAAGCGGGCCTCTGCACCCTTATCATCAATTAAAGGAGCAACGGATTGTTTGTGTTCCCAAACATCGATCGTTCCCTAGCTGTTGGGTGTCGCCTAATCATATTTTCCACCTCCGCGAGTTTGCGTCAGGAACCTCAGCCCTGACGGCGTGAGGCTTGGAAGAGTAATCTGACAAGCCATTCTGACCAGCTATCGTCTTAACTGACTACGTTTTTTGAGTCACGACACTCCTTGAATGCGAAGCCAGTTTTCCGCTATGTCGCTGAAGGTTAAACAGCCCTAATGTCACTGGGGCAGTGCTTTGGGCCCAACAAGCTCACTAAACCAAGGCGCAGGCTAACATCACCCCGAAAGGGAGGCTCGAAAGAGCAAAACACTATGCGTACAGGGCCGGGAAGTTTGAGGCGGTAATTGTCCCGCTGAAAGTGCAACACAAAAGCACACCGAGCCAACCAGTCCCAAGGCGGTAGTAATCAAAAAAAGACAATATAAAGCCGTCCTAGAAGGACGGGGTTTCTACCCATTTTTTTGATGAAGACAGAAGCTTTCAGTGAGCTATTCCCTCTATTTAAGGGTGCTAACCCAGAAACCTTGGGAGGGCTGCTATCAAATGCCGTCAAGCATGAGTATCCCCCGGGCCGAGCTGTGGTGATGGAGGATTCTTGGGGCAACGCGATTTACTTTGTCGTGTCTGGCTGGGTAAAAGTCCGCCGCTTGTCAAACGATCGAGCTGTATCAATGGCTATTTTAGGACGGGGTGCCTTCTTCGGCGAAATGGCCATTCTGGACGAATCTCCCCGATCGAATGACGTACTTGCTCTATCGCCGGTGCGACTTCTCAGCGTCACAGCTCAGCGATTTATCCAAACCCTGTTTAAAGATCCGCAATTGCACCACCGGATGCTGCAACTGATGGTGCGGCGACTCCGCCAAACCAATCACCGCTATCAACTCCGAAACCGCCAGCCAGCGGTTAAACTAGCAAATACTTTAGTCGAGCTGGCAGAAAACTACGGTCAGAAAACTGCTGAGGGCAAAGATATCTTCAATATTCCTTATGAAGACTTAGCTGATGTGACAGATATCACCCTAGATGAAACCAGCAAAATTATGGAAAAACTCGATAGTAAAGGTTGGATCAAAATCGATCCAGACCGCGAAACTATCCATTTGATCAACCTCAAGCACTTGATTAATTTGGCAAGTCAATGACTGATGTTACTTATGAGGATACCTCGTCGGCTGCCGACAACCGTCAGGGGCAACTAACAGCACCGACAATTCAATATTCGGTGGCGATGCCCAATCCTGAATCCCACCTGTTTGAAGTAACTTTGCGCGTGCAAGGTTGGTCGGAGCCGGTTTTGGATTTAAAAATGCCTGTCTGGACTCCCGGTTCTTACTTGGTTCGAGAATACGCCCGCCACCTGCAAGATTTTAGCTCCCATGGGGGCGCTCAAGCTTTACCTTGGCGCAAGCTCAGCAAAAATCACTGGCAAATCGAGACTGATTCGGTGTCAGATATCACGGTTCGCTACCGCATTTTTGCCAACGAACTGACAGTGCGAACCAATCATTTAGACTCGACTCACGGTTATTTCAATCCGGCGGCTTTGTGCTTTTTCTTGCCCGGTTTTGAGAGCAACTGCTACACTATAACCGTTGTGCCACCGCAGCCAGAATGGCGCACCGTTACTACTTTGCCGCCTGTTTATGGTCAAAATCTTACTTTCGCTGCTGCGGATTTTGATACCCTTGTAGATAGTCCTTTTGAGATTGGCTGTCACGAAGTATACGAGTTTGAAGTGATGGGAAAACCCCACCAGCTAGTTGTTTGGGGAAAAGGCAATTTAGAACCAGATCGGGCGATTCGAGATATCCAAAAAGTGATCGAAGTCGAGGCAAAAATGTTCGGCGGTTTGCCTTACGAACGCTATGTGTTTTTCCTGCATTTGTCCGGCTCGGGTTTTGGCGGTTTGGAACACAAGGAGAGTTGCACTCTCAACTATCCGCGTTTTGGTTTTCGGGCTAAGGAAAAGTATGAACGCTTTATTCAGTTGGTAGCTCACGAGTTTTTTCACCTGTGGAATGTCAAGCGCATTCGACCGAAAGCTCTCGAAGTATTTGACTACGAAAAAGAAAATTACACTCCTTCTTTATGGTTCTCTGAAGGCACTACCAGCTATTACGATTTGGTGATTCCTTTTCGAGCTGGACTCTACAACGTGAAAGGTTTTTTCCAAGGTATGGCTAAGGAAATTACTCGCTTGCAGACGACTCCGGGGCGGAGCGTGCAGCCTCTGAGCGAGTCGAGCTGGGATGCTTGGATTAAACTTTATCGCCGGGATGCTAATAGCGACAACTCGCAGATTTCCTATTATTTGAAAGGGGAAGTTGTGTCGTTTTTGCTCGATTTGTTGATTCGAGCCAGACACGGCAATGAGCGATCGCTCGATGATGTGATGCGTTTGATGTGGCAGCAGTTTGGCAATGCTAATTCTGCCCAAAACGGCGATTTTGACCTGAAGTCGGGAACAGACGGCAAATCGGCGCATTTGACCTCAAACGGACAGTTAAATTCTCCTTCGCTGCCAGCAGAAATAGGCTTTACTCCCGAAGAGTTGCAAAGTGCGATCGAGTCCGTCGCGGGCATTGATTTGAGCGACTTTTTTGCCCGCTATATAGACGGTACAGAAGAGTTGCCTTACAACAAGTATCTGGAACCTTTCGGGCTGGAACTCACCGCAAGTGAAACTAGCGAAACACCTCGCATCGGTTGGACGTTGGGAACGGAAAACGGGCGGGAAATGGTTAAATTTGTCGAAGTAGGATCTCCGGCACAATTGGCCGGAATTGATGCGGGAGACGAGTTGCTGGCGATCGAAGGTTTTCGGGTAAATTCAGAACAAGCGGGTGAGAGGCTAAAAGATTATCAGCCGGGGGACACAATAGAGGTGACGGTTTTTCACCAAGACGAACTGCGGACTTGTCCTGTTACTCTTGCCCCGCCGCGCCCGATGCGTTACTCGATCGTGCCGGTGGAACAGCCCACTGCTATTCAGAAACAAAACTTTACGGGATGGCTAGGAGTTCCTTTATCAAAACTGTGACATAAATGAAGGGGAAGGGGAAGGGGACAGAAAAGACAAGAAGGAATCAGGCGCAATTCCCAATTCCCAATTCCCAATTCCCAATTCCCAATTCCCAATTCCCAATTCCCAATTCCCAATTTTGATTATGCAAACCCCACCTCCTCCATCAATTACGCCCCGCCAAATGAATTTGCTGAGAATTGTTGCTTCTATGGCCTGGGCTGACGGCGAACTCGCCACAGAAGAAGTTAATTTAATGCTCGATCGCTTTTGTCGTTTGTTTGCCCCAGATACCGACGGACAACAAATGCAACAAGAACTGCGGGATTACGTCATGCAAAATATCCCCCTTGACGAGTTGATCGGCCAACTAGAAACTCAAGATGAAAAGGAATTAGTCTTGCAACTAGGCTATGAAGTGATTTCTTCTAGTTCTCGCACTCCTGACGAACCAAAAATTAACGCTGAAGAAGCCGCAGCTTATCAAAAATTAGTGCAGTTGCTGAATCTTTCAGAGGATGTGGTCAAGCGTATTGAAGCTGAATCATCGGCTGCAGATACTTCAGAGGGAATTGTCGAGAAGATGGCTCAAAAATTAGAAAAGTTCATCAAAGGCTAGTTCGGGACTTGCGTGCGCTTGGCTTAAAAACCCGGTTGATTCCTAGATTTCTCGTTACTAAACCGGGAATTTTTCGTAGAAACCGGGAATAAGCCCCCCATGCCTAAGTCTTGTTAGGTAAGTATCGAAATAATATTTTTCTGAGTGCAACTATTTACAACTAAATCAGAAGGGAAATAAACCGGATTGTGACTCCCAATTTCCTAGGATATACTAACACAAAAACACAGGGAAGTTGAGAATATTTTTCATCGCCGACAACGGTAACAGAATTTGCGTGAAGCGAAGCTATCCCGCAGGGAATCGCCTTTCTCGCCCGCAGCCTTCCCATTAACAATAATTAGGGACTTAGGCAAAGCCTAAATCCCTAATTGAGCTACCGATTTTTTGCCATTACTGAAAGTGATATCGTTTCCGGTTGCATCAGAATAATAAAATCGAGTCAACAGTCAACAGTCAACAGTCAACAGTCCACAATCATTTCTGAGTAAAACCGGAATAGATATTAATCAAACCCGTCATTAGTGCGGTAACTTGCTGAGGGCGTGCCAAGTTCTATAGCCGACAATTCCATCTTGCGGTAAAGCCTTGCTAATTTGCAATTGTCGCACTGCTACATCTGTCATCGGCCCGAAGAATCCGTCAATGGAGCCGAAATAGTATCCATTGATTTTCAAGACATTCTGAACAATTTTAACAGCATTGCCAGAACTGCCCTTCATGACGATCGGCATATTCACAGGTGCACCAGAGTATAGTGCTTCCCAAGTGACAGGGCCGACAATCCCATCTTCTTTTAAAAAGACGCGGTGTTGATAGCCTTTGACCGCGTTTTGAACTTGGATGCCGAAAATACCGTCAATCGGCCCAAAATAATATGCCCAATGATATAGAAGCTGTTGTAGTTCCTTGACAGCTTGACCTGTTGAACCCATTTGTAAAGTGGGTTTGTTTACTCCCGTGGTTTCAGCAAATGCCAGACTTGATTGAGCAGTAGTATCGGCGACAAGAGCCATAGTTTCATTGTTCAAGCTTCTTTCTTCCGTGAACATAATGTGATTCCTTTCAAGATTTAAGTTTTGGTGTTTGATATTTCAGGTATAACTCGTAGGTTTTATGACTGCACAGTCACTTTTTCGAGTGTCACTCGTTTGAGTGTCACTCATTTGAGTTACCCGTTGGTTTGTCGTAAGGAATGCAAGTTGTAATATTTTTATGAGGACTTCCGTCGTCACTACAAACCCACGGGTAAGGTGCGCGGTACACACCCTACAAAATACAAAGATGCGGGGTACGCACCCTACCAACTACTGTTGATTGTTTACTCAGCAAATTCTCGCAAGGTTGGAATTAAATACTGTGTCAAAGTAAAGGCATCTACTCCTAATTCCGTCCGTTCTTTAGCAGCCATGATTCCGGCTTGAGCGTGCCACCAAGCTGCTGTTGCAGCAACTGATTTGGGGGGGGATTTGCGGGCGATCGCACTTGCTAATAGTCCCCCCAACAAGCCTGTGAGAACGTCGCCGCTGCCGCCTCTGGCGAGGGCTGGGGTGCTTTCGGGATTGAGGTAGGTGATGGTACGTGAAGCGTCGCTATGCCGTAGGGAATCGTCCTCATCCTTCCAACTTATGCAAACTTTGGCTCCTTTGAGCAATATCGTTGCACCGCAAAGCTGAGCTGCTGCTTGAGTGGCGGCAATTCGATCATCGCCGGTTTGCTCGGCTAATTCGGGAAATAAACGCTTGAATTCGCCCGGATGAGGCGTGATAATTGTCAGTGCTGGGCGTTCGGACAAAATCGGGACTGTGCCGAGTTGAGCGAGGATATTTAAACCGTCAGCATCTAAAACCAGAGGTCGATCGCTCTCCAGTACAGATTCTACAGCTATTGCGGCTTCCAATGTCAGACCTGGGCCTGCGGCGATCGCATCATAGGTGTCCAAATCAATTGCTATTGGCAATTGGCTAATTGCACCGCTTTGGGTTTCGGGACATCCTATAACTAATGCCTCTGGTAACTGGCTGCTCAACATCGATTTAATCGACTCAGGAACAGCAATTGACAGCATTCCGATGCCGCTAGCTCTTGCTCCCAATGCTGCCAAAATTGCGGCTCCGCTGTAGCGGCGGGAACCTGCAATAATTAGTAAGTGACCATTGGTGTATTTGTGCGAAATAGGCGATCGGGGTAACGGCAAATGCTGAGTTGCCCATGCTTTTGTAATGCGTTGTATTGCTGGCGTTTCACCCAATATTGCTGCAATATCTGCTGCGGGAATATCAAAATCAATTAATTCAGAACTCCCGATATATTCTAACGCTCGGTCTTGCAGAAATGCCATTTTCCACAAACCCAAACATAATGTATGTTTTGCCCGGATAGCCGTCCCCAAAACTTCTCCTGTATCTGTATGAATCCCCGATGGAAGGTCTATACTTAAAATGGGGATGTTTAAATTATTTATTTCGTCAATAGCGGCGGCTGTGGGGTTAGTAATTTCTCGTTCTAATCCAAATCCAAATAAACCATCTACGAGCAAGTCGCAGTTTGTCAGCAGTTCAATTTTATCAACAAATGGAATATTTAAAGAACGCGCATAATCAGCGTGACTTTTCGTGAGTTCTTTAAGTTTGGAAAACGGGCAGTAAATAACTACTTGGAACCCTTGAAAGTGCAATTCGCGGGCAACAACCAAAGCATCGCCGCCGTTGTGTCCGGGCCCAACCAATACGCCGATAACGGGCAATTGAGAATTAACAATATTTTTCCCTTCTTCCCTTTTCCTTCTATCCGTTAAATCCCGTACACTGCTAGTTGCCGAACTTCCTTCCGCTTTCAAAAGCTCCTGAATGCGTCTAGCAAGCAGTCCCGCGACTTTTTCCATTAAAGCTGCGACTGGCATTCCAGCAGCAAAAATTCTCGTTTCTATTTGCCGCATTTGGTCGGCGGTGACAACAAATTTTTGAATGGTCATATTAATGCTAAAATTTCAGCTAACAGCAGCAGTGGCCAGTTGTAGTATACTTGTGGTATAATAAATTAGCTCGATCGAACAAAGTAACAGTAAAATAGCAATTTCTCTCAGAATCATGAACAAGATTGTTGTAGGCCTCTCCGGCGGGGTCGATAGTTCCGCAGCAGCCGCAATTTTACACCATCAGGGATATGAAGTGGTGGGTTTAACGCTGTGGTTGATGAAGGGCAAAGGTCAGTGCTGCTCTGAGGGAATGGTCGATGCAGCTAAAATTTGCGAAGATTTGGGCGTTCCCCACCACATTGTTGACAGCCGCGAGGTCTTTCAGGCAAGTATTGTCGATTATTTGGTGGAGGGTTACAGTGCAGGAATTACGCCTCTGCCTTGTTCGCAGTGCAATAAAACTGTGAAGTTCGGGCCAATGCTTAAGTATGCTCGCGAAGAACTCGGAATTGAAAAAATCGCTACAGGGCACTACGCTCGGATTACTTACGATGCTGCTACGGGTCGCTATCAGTTGTTGCGGGCGATCGACCCTGCGAAAGATCAGTCTTATTTCCTGTACGATCTAACACAGGATTTGTTGGCGGGTACGGAGTTTCCTTTGGGGGAAATTACCAAGACAGAAACTCGCAGAATTGCGGCGGAATTTGGCTTGACAACTGCTGATAAGCCGGAAAGTCAGGATTTGTGCTTGGTGGAAAGTAACGGTTCGATGCGGGCTTTTCTGGATAAGTACATTGCGCCGCAAAAAGGTGACATTGTGGACAAGTCAGGGCGGGTGCTCGGACAGCATGACGGTGTGCACCACTACACCATCGGCCAGCGGAAGGGACTCGGTATTGCTGCACCGGAACCGCTGTATGTGATTGAACTTGATGCTGCTGGCAATCGGGTAATTGTGGGCGATCGACAGTTGGCAGTAGAATCTGAATGTACAGTCCAGAAAGTGAATTGGGTTTCTGTGGCTGCGCCGATGGCTCCGATTCGGGCTCAGGTACAGATTCGATATCGATCGCAACCCGTCCCGGCTACAATTATTCCTGTAGAATCCTCCCAACCAGAGGAAAAAGTCGGCGGTACAAGAGTTAAGTTGATTTTTGACGAACCGCAGTTGAGCATTACCCCCGGACAGGCGGCTGTCTGGTATGACGGCGAGGTGCTGTTGGGCGGCGGCATCATCGAAAGAAACCAACTCCCAAATTAAAGCAAGGGGCGGGCTAGAAGCCCAACCCCTACTCCCCACAAGAAACCACCCACAAAAAAACTCACTCTTTGTGGAACAGGCATCTTGCCTGTTCCCAGAAGCCGACAAGAAACCTCCCACAAGAAAATTCACTCTTTGTGGAACAGGCATCTTGCCTGTTCCCAGAAGCCGACAAGAAACCTCCCACAAAAAAACTCACTCTTTGTGGAACAGGAATCTTGCCTGTTCCAAAAAAACTTATTTTTCATTTCACAGGGGTAAATTTACCTAGCTAACTTTTTTTCCAAACGCAAGATATTTCCCCTAGCATTAGTACGGTACACCCAAGTTTGCCTACCATCAGAAACCACAACCCGCCAACCTTCGACAATCATTTGACCGCAAATTTCATCCGCTTTCGCGAGTCCTAAACAAGTATTCGGCCAACTTTGTTCGCTTGATTCAGTTACTTTCAACTTGTCAGCAGCAATGCCAGTGGAGTCCGACAACTGTCGGCGAACTGCTGCTGCTACGGTTGCGGGCAATTTGTTTGGGGGATTTTGGCGCGTCGTCTCGGCCAACTTCCCCGGTTCGGAAATTAGAGTATTGAGTGCCAATACCGAATAGCTGATTGTTTGGGGCACCGCAGCTGAGGAAAATTGCTGCGCGGTTTGCTGCTGCTTTTCCAACTGGGCAAGGGAATCTTTGAGAGCGCCCGCGTTAGCGGCTGCGGTGTGTCTTAGCGCCGGATACATTTCCCATACCAGAATTCCTGTCAGCACCAAAGCCAAGATTACAGGATTGGGCTGCTTTTGGTCTCGGTTTTTATTCTTTTGAAAACTATTGTTGGAGATTCTTTTCATCATACGCCCTCTGCCTCACTTTACACAATGCGCGATCGCTCCTGGACACTCAACTGCAGATACTTATTTAGACACGATTGCTGGTGCTATTGGTTCCTTTGTGCAGAACCGACTTGACTGCGGGTTGCTGGTGCGATGTAAGTATTTCCTACTCGCTGCCGGCAGTTGTGTTTCAGGAAACTTGCACTACCCAGTTATTACTTAATTTTTACTTTTTGTCTCAGGGTATTAAGAAAAATTTATGCTTAAGTAAATATTCTTAAAAGCCTCTAATCCTGCCCCCGACTCTCAGTACAAATTACTATTCTTCGTTCCAAAACTGCTAAACGTGTTTTAGACTGTGAGAGGCGAGCTGAGCCAAGGATATCACAGGGATGCCACAAAATTTGTTGCAACAGGACTAAAGCGCATTAGAAATTAAATTAGCTATCGCTGATTAATTGTATTAGCATTGTGGTTTTCTAGAGCGATCGTCCCCGCAACTACTTTAGTAGCAAAGGCTACTTTTCGACTACAATTTTGTTGACATCTATCCATTATGAACAGGAAATCCCTGGCAATCAATTTAATGAATCGGCTGAGTTATCCTCAAAAATTTCTCCTGATCGGTTTTCTATTTGCAATACCGTTAACCTTGGTCATGTACCTGTTGATTTCCGAAATTAACAGCAGGGTTGATTTTACTCAAAAAGAAATTTACGGTAATCAATACTTGCGCCCACTGCGCCAGTTGAGGGAATACATACCAAAACTTCAACTGTTAAATTATCAGAGTTTAAGTTCTAATTTAAGCAATTCAAAATCTCGAACCGATTTAGAAGCCAAGATAGACAAGAACTTTCAGGCCCTAGCAAATACAGATAGCCAGGTCGGAAACATATTAATGTCAAGTGAAAATTTTCATAAAATTTATCAAGATTGGCAAAATTTTAAACTTCGCCGCAGCCAGTGGAGTTTAGAAACTTACGATTTTGTCTATCAACGTTTAGCTACAGACATTGATAGACTGAGCGCTCGCGTCGGCGATACTTCCAATCTGATTTCCGACCCAGATTTGGATACTTATTATTTAATAAATGCTACTTTGCGTCAGATTCCAGAAATGGAAAAAATTTTGTCAGAGATTAGACTTATTTCTCAAAAAATTAGCCTGCGTGCCGATGCCACACCAGAAGAAAGAGCGCAACTGATTACTCTTTCCAGCCGATTGAGAGAAATCAATGATGATTTGCAAGTAAACATGGAGGTAGCATTTAGCAATAATCATCAGGGGAATCTGCGCTCGGCATTAACACAGGATTTAATAAAATTCAACTCTCTGGTTAAGCAGCTAACTAAGCAACTAGATCAAACAATATATCAAACTGTATCACTAAAATATTACGCCTACATCACAGGAAGCAATTTGGCTTTAAATGCAATTTTTCAACTCGGAGATAAAACTGTAAACGAGTTAGATTTTCTTCTTCAGTACCGGATTGCTGCTTTTGTTAAGAGGAAACAAGTGATTATTATTTTAGTGTTAATAATATTAGCTCTCGTTATTTATCTATTTGTGTCTTTTTACAGGGCGGTTATGCAAACTGTATTTGTTCTTGACGAAACATCAAAAAAGATGGCAAGTGGCAATTTCGCACAAAAAATTATTTTGGATAACAGAGATGAACTGGGGCAAGTTGTGGGTGCGTTTAACAAAATTGCCGATGCCTTAGTTGCTGCAAATCAAGAAATTACTGTTCTCAACGATCGCCTGAAATCCGAAAATATGCGAATGAGCGCCGAACTAGACGTTACTCGCAAGATTCAGCAGATGCTGCTGCCGAAAGATCGAGAACTCAAGGAAGTTATCGGCTTAGATATTGCGGGATTTATGGAGGCTGCTGAGGAAGTAGGCGGCGACTATTACGACGTACTCCAACACAAAGGTAGAGTAAAAATCGGCATTGGGGATGTGACGGGACACGGATTGGAGAGCGGTGTTTTAATGATTATGGTTCAAACGGCAGTCCGAACTTTGCTCGCCTACAATGAACCCGATCCGGTGAGATTTTTAAGTGCTATTAACAGTGTAATTTACGATAATGTAAAGCGCATGAAATCCGATAAAAACGCCAGCCTTGCTTTGCTAGACTATGAGGAGGGGATGCTGAAGTTGAGCGGCCAGCACGAAGAAATGATTGTCGTGCGGTGTAACGGTTCTGTCGAGCGCTTTGATACGATCGATTTGGGTTTCCCGATCGGGCTGGATGCAGATATTGCTGAATTTGTTGCTGAGCAAATTGTGCATTTGCATTCAGGAGATGTAGTTGTGCTGTACACTGACGGGATTACGGAAGCTCAAAATATGGATCAACTGCTTTATGGTTTAGATAGGTTAATAGAGGTAATAGAGATTAATTGGCAGTGTTCGGCTGCCGAAATCAGGCACGCTGTAATTAAGGACGTGCGATCGCATATCGGCGAACAAAAAGTTTTTGATGACATCACATTGCTGGTACTAAAACAAAAATAACTACTTGGATATCCCTTCTAAAGTTTAAAATATATTCAGTGATGTCCGTCATCTCAAACTTTAGGTCTCACATTGATATGATTCAGATTTTCGGCGATTTCATAGAGCAGCCCGCTAGCCAAGAATACTTAATAATTGGATTTTCTCCGAGTTCGATTCCTCTCAAGCAGCGGTGGCGTAACAACGGTTTGTCGGCGGATTTTCTGGCTGACTACCTGACGACTTTTTTTCCGGGCAACCAAGATGATCCCGCGACAATTGAAAGACAAGCTGAAATAAAAAGCGCTGTTAGCTACATTGCCAACGAGTTATTGGAAAATGCCATGAAGTTTAATGATGAAACCTCGGAGTACCCGATCGATATTAAACTGCAATTAGACAGCGACGGAGTGATTTTCTCAGTTGCTAACAGCATCTCTCCGCAAGCGGTGGACAAGTTTCAGGCTTACATTCACCAGTTGCTGACCTCGGAGCCAAGCGAACTTTACATTCAGCGGTTAGAAAAAAATGCTGCTGACGAAACCTGTACGAATTCTGGATTGGGTTTGTTGACCATGCTCACCGATTATACCGCCAAACTTGGCTGGAAATTCCAGACCGTGCACAAAGACCCCGAAGTAATTGCGGTGACAACTATGGTGCAATTAACAGTATAACCAACGCTAGCGATCGATAATATCTAAGGGACTTTTTTTTGTGGCTATGGAAATTAATACAGAAGATTACCAGATCTGTTACGATCCAGCAACGGCAACCGTGAGTTTTATTGGATCTCTAAGGCTGAGCGGGCCTGCAGAGTACGCGCCGCTAGCGCAGTTTCTGACCAAAGTTGCCGACTTGGAACCGACAAAAATTACCCTCAATTTGCAGCAGTTAGAATTTTTGAACAGTTCTGGCATCAATATGCTATCGAAGTTTATTATCGAGGTTCGCAAAACAGCCAGGGTGCAAATGGCGGTACAAGGCTCTCAAAGCATAGCATGGCAAGGTAAGTCTTTGAAGAATTTCCAGCGCCTGATGCCTGGTTTGCAGTTGGATTTTCTATAGAAACACGATTACTTTTAGGGTGCGAGATGTTAAGCAATTTTTTGTTAGTCGAGGCGCAAATTCTCGAGTTATGCTGGAAGAACAACCATCTAGAGAACAGCTACTTTTAGAGATAGAAAGATTGCGCCAGCAAGTGGAAGACTTGAAGGAGGAAAAAGCGGATCTGGAAATCTTGCTGGAAACTACTGCTGAACATTCCGATACGGTTGAAACTGAGTTGCGAACTCGCGCATTCGAGGCGGTGCGCGAAGGCGAAATCAAGCTGGCTCAATTTCTCGAAGCGATTCCTATAGGTGTGCTCGTGCTGGATTCTCAAGGCCGACCTTACTACATAAATCACGCCGGACAGCAGTTACTCGGCCAAGGAGTTTTGCCCTTAAATGCAGTTGAGGATTTGTCAGAAATTTATCAAATTTATATTGCGGGAACTGAGACTATTTACCCTTTCGAGAATTTGCCCATCGTCCGAGCTTTGAGGGGCGAAAACGCGACGGCCGACAATCTGGAAATTCATCAACCCTACAAGAAAGTTCCCCTGGAGATTTGGGGAACACCAATTTTTGACGAGGGTGGCAAAGTTGCTTTTGCGATCGCAGTTTTTCAAGATGCCACGGAACGCAAAGAAGCTGAAGCAGATCGCCATTTATTTATTAAGAAACTATTTGACCTCAATCAAAATTTAGAAAAATCCCTGGATGCCGAATCAGAGTTAACTGATGCCTACGGTAGATTTGTGCCGCACCAATTTCTAAATTTGTTGGGATATGAAAGTATTATAGATGTCCATTTAGGCGACCAAGTGCAGCAGGAAATGTCGGTGCTATTTTCGGATATTCGCGACTTCACGAGGCTTTCCGAAACTATGACTCCCCAAGAAAATTTTAAATTTATCAATGCTTACCTTTCGCGGATGGAGCCGGCGATTACTAGCAATAATGGGTTTATTGACAAATACATCGGCGATGCAATTATGGCTTTGTTTAGTGACTTTGCAGATGATGCAGTGAAAGCGGGTATTGCAATGCTAAATACCCTCAAGATTTACAACGAATACCGTCAAGAGGTCGGCTACGTCCCGATCCGAATTGGCATTGGCATCAATTCCGGTTCTTTGATGCTGGGGACAGTCGGGGGGAAAAGCCGCATGGACAGCACTGTGATTAGCGATGCTGTTAATTTAGCATCTCGCATTGAAGGATTGACCAAAGATTACGGCGTACCTCTGTTAATTTCTCAGCAGACTTTAGAACGGTTGCGAAATCCCACAGATTATGCTATTAGGATTGTGGATAAAGTGCAGGTAAAAGGAAAATCTCAATATGTCGTAGTCTATGAGGTATTTGATGCAGATATGCCGGAAATTATGTCGGCCAAGCTAGCAAATTTGCCTGTATATAATGAAGCTATGTTACTGTGCGATCGCAAGGAATTCCGAGAAGCGGGAAAATTATTTGAAGAGTGTTTGCGAACAAATCCCAGCGATCAGGTAGCTCGCATTTACCTGAAACGCTGTCGGGATTGGCGATCGCTCCTTAAAGGAATTTAAAGCAGCTTACTCGATTTTAGATTTTAGATTGACTCCATATAGCAATCCTCGCATCACTTGTGAATTTCTTACTTTCTCCTCGCGGGTTCGGGGAGGGTTGGGGTGGGATAAAAAATTTAGGACTCCTGTAAGGATTGATATATATCTTGAGAGTGATGACTGACCTCTGGCCTCTGTCAAAGGTTTGACATACTCCCCTGCCTAAAGGCGAGGGGATTCTAAGCTCAAACAGCAATTGCAGGCACAGCCTGTCTAACATCGCCTAACTTAACGGTTGACGCCCCACCAAGGAAAACAAGCAAGTTATTTATTGCAGCGTTCTCGTCTCTGCTGTTCACCTTCTGGCAGGACGGACATCGCCATTCACGAACTGATAAATCCAATTCTTTCAGAACGTGTCCACAGTGGGAACAAGTTTTACTAGATGGATACCAGCGGTCGATAAAAACTAATTGTTTTCCTTTCTTTTTGGCAACCCATTTGAGAATTTGGAGGAAATCGCCAAATGCAAGGTCTGAGATTTTACGTCCCCAAAGCCGTTGCATTCCTTTTAGATTCAACGTTTCAAAACACAGCACGTCAAACTTATCAGTTAATTCGTGAGCCAATTTCCAGAACCAATCAGAGCGACGATTTACTACGTCAGGAGTGCTTGCGAACTAGATTGAGTCTTGCTCTTTCCCGGTTAGCTGAGCCTTTCCGTTTTTTGGAATGTTGACGATTCGCTTTCTTAATAGCGCCGAGGGATTGTTTCAGGAATTGTGGTGATTCGATTTTCGTTTTATCTGAGCAGGTGAGAAACGTTTTCAAGCCGAAATCTTGCGCCAGCGATTCTACTCGTCTCGACTTTGGTTTCAGGTTGTTCAACGCTGTCAACGACCACAACCATGAATAACTCTCCCAATGGAGTGCGCTTAATGGTTAAGGTTTTGACCTTCCCCGCTATCTCTCTGGAATTCCAATACTGATAAACGCGATTCCCAATTTTAATTCGATTACCACCTAAAAATTTATAGCCAGCTTGCTTGAGAGTGAACGATTTGTATTTGCGAACTTTCTTGAAACCGGGAGGTCTAACTCCTTTCTGGTGATGCTTAAAAAACAGTTGGTAGGCTTTCTCGATTCGCTGGCAGATATCCTGTACAGCCTGAGATCCAACCTGCTGCCAGAACGCTTTACGCTTTCTGATTTTAGCAATATGACTTTGAAGCTTGCTGCAATTCAAATGCTTGCCCCACATCCGGTAGTACCGTTTATGGAGTGCAATGCAATGGTTGTAGATCACCCCGGCAGCATTGATACTTCGCTTGAGATGTCTATTTCGCTTGCTTTGATATAGCTTAAACTTCAATGTTTTCATGCTAACCATGATCTCATAACGGGTAGCGATTGGGTAGCAAAATGATTAAAGAAAGATTAAGTAAGTAGTTAAACAAAATTAATTACATAAATAACTAATATGATATAATAAGAATATTAAGTATATTTAAAGAGGTTT
>NZ_JAUBTU010000113.1:0-21682 GCF_036705085.1 Microcoleus sp. B6-A1 | reverse complement strand
ACGGGCGGGACGCCCATCCCACAATAACAATTAAAATTGTAAGTTATTTAATTCGCGATCCTAAGTAGGGTGCGTCAGATATTAAGAACGGGCTCTCCGGCCCGTTCTTATTTGCAAGCGTTAATTTTTTTCTATGCCACAGCCAAAGAAGGAGAAGAATTTCTCAGAAAACTCAGCAATTCTCGATTCACCGTTTGTGGGGCTTCCTGCTGAATCCAGTGACCACAGTGAGGCACTAATTTCAACTTAAACGGAGCAGTAATTAATCTGTCTAAACCTTCTACAAGTTTGTGGCTCAAAAACGCATCTTCTTCTCCCCAAAGCACCAAAGTAGGCACTGTCACAGGTTCTAATTTCTGCCCCAAATTCCAAAGCCTCTGGGGGTGAAACATCTGCCGGTAATAATTGATAGCGGCGGCTAATACTCCCGGCTTTTCTAAAGCAGTCTGATAAATCTTAGTTTCCTCAGCGCTAAAAGCTCCTTTGCGAACAGCTTGTCCTTGGAAAACATTGTGCACAAAATCTTTCAAGTTTTGCCGGATCAACCATTCGGGAATGCCGGGCACCTGAAACGCCAAAACGTACCAACTGCGGCGAATTTGATCTAAATTACTCGCCATTTCCTGCACGAATCGCTGCGGGTGCGGAGCGTTTAAAATTGCCAAGCGGTTGAGTTGTTCGGGGAATTTTTGAGCTAAGTGCCACGCAATCACCCCTCCCCAATCATGACCTACAACGTGAGCTTTTGTATAACCGAGGCTCGCAATCAAACCGCGAATATCCGCGCTCAGCGTATCTAAATCATAGCCGCTTTCCGGCTTGTCGGAATCGTTGTAGCCCCGCAAATCCGGCACTACCACCTTGAAATGACGCGCTAAAGCAGGGATTTGATGACGCCAAGAGTACCAAAACTCTGGAAACCCATGCAGGAGGAGAACGAGCTCGCCTTCTCCTTGAGAAACGCAGTGCAGGCGGATGTTATTGGTTTCGACAAAGATGTGTTGCTGTTCGGAATCTAAAGAAGTCATAGTGGGAAAGTTAGACTTATTTTCGGGAAGTACACAACCCGCCGACTGGTAGCAGGCTGAAACGGCCCAATGGTGTTAATTTTTCTACTTTTATTGTAGCTGCTTTTCGATCCCCGCCGCTGCAATCTAATTAAACTTAAAACTTGTAAGGTTTTGGGGTGTCCTGTGTTTTAGGTGTAACTACTGAGTTCAAGTTTATCACCTTAAATGTATTGTTTTAACAGCGGCGCAGGCGATTCAATAATAGCACAATTTCGTCCGTTGCCGATCGCATTTTTGCAGTCGATAGGTCAGATTGATTGACGATAATGCTAAACACCAGCGGCTCGTAATTCGGAACTTCGATATATCCCGACAGCGCCGAAACTCCGCTCATAGTTCCTGTTTTTGCTTGCATAATTACGCGATTTGGTGTAGTATTAAAGCGATTTTTCAAAGTGCCGCTTTCGCCAGCGATCGGCAGTGACTGGCGGTAAATAGATGCAGCAGGTGAATTGGCCATAAGTCTCAAAGTTTCCACTAAGGCTTCTGGAGTAATTAAATTGTGCCGAGACAAGCCGGAACCGTCGGCTAATATGTAGCTGTTTGGATTTACTCCTAATTGAGTTAAAACTGTTTTTAACTCTTTCAAACCGCTTTCACCTGTATTCTCTTGTGGCACAGGCATCTTGTCTGTAACTTTTCCCAACAATCTCAATAAAACTTCTGCATAAAGATTGTTGCTTACGCGATTAGTTTCTCTCACCAATTCCGCCAGCGGCGGCGATTCAACGGTCGCTAATTCTTGATTTAGATTGCGAGAAGCCGATGCAACTAAAGCCTGTTTAACAGGAATTCCCTCAGCAGCCAGGGCTTGTTGAAAATACTGCAAAAAATTATTAGCGGGGTTGACAACTGCGACATAAGCTGATTCAGGTTCTGCACCAACTTTCAACTGTCCGCCCACTCGAATTATAGGTCGATCGAACTCCCGACCAACTTCAATAAACTCAGATTCGTTTTGAGCGACGGTAACAGTATTGTTCTGAAGTTGCCACTGATTTGCCAGCTTTGCTTCGACAAAAGTAACTTTCAGAGGTTGCCCCAGAGCCTGCGGGGACAAGAGAAGGTCGATCGCGTTTTGATTGAAAATTAAACTGTTAATCGGTGCTCCGTAGCCAGCTTGCGCGTCTTCCCATTCCCAATTCGGATTGACTGCACTGCCTTGAAAATAGCTGTCATCGCCAATCAACTGGTTAACTTGACTGATTCCCCGCTGCTTCAACTGCTGCGCCAAAGATTTCAACTGAGCCTCAGCAATGCTCGGATCTCCCCTGCCGGCAACGTACAAACTCCCATTTTCGCCGCTGTAAACCGATGTCTTAATCCGAAAATCTGCACCGAGTTTCTGCAAAGCAGCGGCTGTAGTTAGCAGCTTGGCATTTGATGCTGGAATAAAATATTTTTGGGCGTCGCGGCTGTAGAGAGTAGTAGTAGAAGATAGAGGTTGAATCAAAATGCCCCAGCGCGATCGGGTAAATTCGGGACGGTTGGCGATCGCATCTACTTGCGCCCCCAATTCCCCAGGACAAATATCCCCAGCAACCGCCGACGTTTGAGCAGCAACCGCTGACGGACGCCCCAGAATTAGGACTAACAAACTAAGTGCAATTCCTTGGATTTTCAAAGTGCCAGTTCCTTAAAAATAACTATTCAAATTAGATGCGCCAGAGCTTGGAAGTTTCACCGAATCAAGTCAATATTAATAATAATAACGCGCATGAATTCTCGGATTGAACAGCGCCTCTACAGGTTTTCCCTCTTTGAGGTGCTCTTCCACAATCAACGGTACATCACTCGGTTTAACTCGACAATACCAAATTTCGTCTGGGGTAACTCGCACAGTCGGGCCAGTGGTGCACTGTCCCTGACAACTACAGGCCTCCACTTTAACCCCTGCAACTTGTTGAGCTTCAAAAGCAGCTAGCACTGCTGCTGAACCATTTTTCAGGCAAGATTGATACTGGCAAACCAATACACAGCGCGCTTCTGGTTGGGAGTCTGGTTCTGTGGCTGGAGATTCTGGCATTGGTAAGGATTTATCCGCTCTTTAATATATCTTAACAATCTTTTGACATCCTCACCGGCCTGAAGGCGCGGTGATTCCCTACCAGTCGAACAGAGTTAACTGTTCGTACTTTAGACGGGTTGACAGTTCATCGGGAACTGCCTCAATTGAGGTCTTACACTCCCTCCCTGCCCATTTTGAGTCGTGGATATGCCCTACCCCGACTTGTTCTATATTTTTTGAGGCGTTGTCGTCTCTGTCGTGAAGAGTGCCGCAATTCATACAGACAATTTCTCTCACCGAAAGGTCTAACTTGCCCCAGCGGTAACCACAATCCGAACAAACTTGGCTGGTTGGTTCCCATCTGCTGATGACAACTTGCCTCACGTCCAACTTTCTCCGACTTAGACTCACACATTGTTCTGAATTCCCGCCATCCAGCGGAGCTGATTGCTCTGGATAATTTGCGGTTCTTCAGGAGTCCGGAGACGTTTAAATCTTCTAGGGCGATAACTTGGTTCTCGTTTATCACCTTAGTCGATAGTTTATGCAGAAAGTCCTTGCGGATATCTCGCAGTTTTGCTTTGAGTTTCGCCACCTTCAATCGCATCCGTTCACGCCGCTTTGATGTTTTAGAGCGTCGTGATAACTTGCGTTGAGAGCGTCGAATTTTACGGTCTAACTTTGAGTAGCTGGGGCTTGCCACTCGCTCTCCCGTGGTGAGCGCCGCAAAAATTTTTATGCCCAAATCAATACCCACTGCTGGGTTAGAAGCTAGCTTGGTTTCGGGCTGCACCTCAACAACAAAACTAAGGAAGTAGCGCCCTGCGGTGTCTTTAATAACGGTGACTGAACTTGGTTCAGACGGCAGAGGTCGCGACCATTTAGTCTTAATACACCCAATTTTGGCTAAGAAAACCTTGGCAGCTTTGATGCTAAATCCCCCTTTTCGGAAACGGGCTGACTGTCTGTTTGTCCGCTGCTTAAATTTAGGGGGATTAACCTTTTTGCCTTTTCTTTTTCCCTTAATAGATGCGAAAAAGTTGTTCCAAGCTACACCTAAATCAGCAATAGATTGCTGTAATGGGATATTAGAAACCTCGCTCAACCACTCACGCTCTTGGGTCTTTTTGGCTTGAGTAATGCATATTTTTTGCAAATCTCCATTGCTAGGTAGTTTCTCCGATTTCTTACACAGTGCCAGAGCACCGTTCCATACGACTCTCACACAACCTTCATAGCCTTGCCAGGTCTTTGCGTTGTTGCTCGGATGGATAAATTCGGTACTGGTAGCGTGATTTCATGCTAGTATTGTACACCATATATCCGTACAAACTCATGAAAAAACGATTAGATTTTAGGCTCGAAGACTTTGAATTAGAGATACTTGAAAAATATTGTGTGGCGGTTGGCAGAACTAAGTCTGATGTTCTTAGAGAGTTAATTAGGAATTTGAAAACCAAGAAAAAGCCGTCCTAGAAGGACGGGGCTTGAATCCCATTAATTTTGGTCAGACCGATCGCTCGCCGGAGTCCGGCAAAGGGCAGAATTTTATAGTGCGATCGAAAAAAACAGCAAAATTCTGGCATTCAAGCTTTTTCCTTCCTTCTACTTTCTAACGAATCCCTTCAGCAGAGCTGCCTTTCTTCAGTCTGTGCCGCCCTTTCCCTATATGATCGATTTAGAGCAACAACTCAATCAACCCCTAATCATGCCAAAAACAGTAGCCGATGTAATGAGCCGCGACCCGATTTTGGCGCGACCCGAAATGCCCTTGAACGAAGCGATTAAAATTTTAGCCGATCGACGCATTAGCGGTCTTCCCGTCGTAGATGAGAATGACTTGTTGGTAGGAGTCATCTCCGAAACCGACTTGATGTGGCGGGAAACCGGCGTAACTCCGCCCGCTTATATCATGGTGCTCGATAGCGTGATTTATTTGGAAAATCCATCTCGTTACGAGCGAGAACTCCACAAGGCTTTAGGACAAACAGTAGGAGAAGCGATGAGTACAGACCCAGTTACCATCGAGCCCGATAAATCTGTCCAAGAAGCTGCCAAACTGATGCACGATCGCAGCATCCACCGATTGCCGGTGCTTGATACTGCGGGCAAAGTAATTGGCATCCTCACTAGGGGAGATATTATCCGCTCGATGGCGGCGGAGTCTTAATTAACTGTTGCAGTTCCAGGACTGTATCCGAAAATGAGTCGTGAAGCGAAGCTATCCCGTAGGGAATCGCTCTTTCAATCTCGCTGACTTTTGGCAATTACCAATTACCAAATCTAAAATCTAAAATCTAAAATCCGATGAGCATTACCCCTGAGTCTGTCGAACAATTGCTGAATTCCGAGGATTTTGGCGAAAGACTGCGAGCAGTCAACCAACTGCGGCAACTAGACCCCGCGATCGCCTATAAACTAATTCAAATTGCGATCGGCGACAAAAACGTCCGGGTTCGCTACGCAGCAGTCAGCCAATTATCAACCCTCGGTACGCAGAATCTGCCGAACGCTTTAGAGGTACTGCTCCACAGCCTGAACAACGACCCCGAACCCGACGTGCAAGCAGCAGCAGCCGATGCTTTGGGCGCATTGAAATTAACCGATGCTTTAGAAGATTTGCAGCAAGTTTATAGCAGTACCTCTGAATGGCTGGTGCAAATGAGCATCGTTGCTGCTTTGGGAGAAATGGGAGATCCGAAAGCCTTTCCGATGTTAGAAAATGCCCTAACTTCTGAAAACGAATTGATCCAAACCATTGCGATCAGCGCATTAGGTGAATTGGGAGATAAACGGGCGCTGCCGCTGCTGCTTCCCTACGCTTCCAATGCAGATTGGCAGATCCGTTACAGAGTCGCCCAAGCTTTGGGGCGGTTGGGCGGTGCAGAAGCACAGACAGCTTTGGAAATTCTCGCCAAAGATGAGGTTGAGCAAGTTGCTCAGGAGGCTAAAGCCGGACAAGAAAATAGTTTGAAATCTTGAGATTGCTTTTGTGATCCGGAACAACCCTGCGCGGTTGTGAATTTTGAATTAATTTAGAATTTTTTGTGAGGATTCTACTAAAAACTTAGTTCGCGATCGCACACATAATTCAGAAACCCGGTTTCTTCCTATATTTGTCGTTCCTCTCTGCAAAACTCGTAGAAACCGGGTTTCTAGCCAGCCAGCCTGCTGGCTTGGTGCGTAGCGTAAACCTTACTCATCAGGAAAAATCTCAAATCTCAAATCTCAAATCTCAAATTGTATTGATGCCACGGGCGATCGCAAATTCCTTTAAAACTCTCCTTAAATTCAAGCGTACTCTTCCATTTTTCAATCAGAGCCAGCCTCTTGACATCCCCACTTTGACAACAGCTATAATCAAAATAGATAAAGCAGCGGCAGGGATTAATACAATTATTGAATTGTGTCCAGCCAGCTAGCGATCGGGGAAACTATCGTTAAGACGGTAAGCAATCTACCAGCAAAACCATGTCTTAAAACTGTTGATGATCCCCATGCTTGAACAACTACAAAATTCCGCTTCTGAGTCCTCGGACATTTTAACAGGAGAGCGATCTGTCTCTCAAGTCGCACCAACTTCAACCAATCAAAACTTTATTTATAGAGTTTTAGAACTTACCAACTTAGAACGCAGTAAATTAGGTTTGTCGCCGCTAACCTTAAATACTCAGTTACTAAATGCGGCGGAAAATCACAGCCAAAACATGGCAATGCAAGACTTCTTTTCGCATACCGGAAAAGATGGTTCGTCATTCACCAGTCGCATTACTGCAACGGGCTATCAATTCTCAGCAGCAGCAGAAAATATTGCTGCTGGATCTTCTACACCCGAACAAGTTGTATCATCGTGGATGAACAGCAGCGGCCATCGCACTAACATTCTAAACCCGAATCTCAAAGAAATTGGGATTGGTTACTATTTCTTAGCCGACGATACTGGCACAGAAAATTGGAATCACTATTGGACGCAAGTTTTTGCGACTTCTCTTGACGGTAGTGTCAATCCCGCACCCACACCGACTCCCACACCAAACACTATATCTATTACTTCGCCAATACCCAATGCTACAGGGGACGGCAGCGCGACACAAGCACCCAAAAATACAGCCAGTGGCGGCAATTATTTCCTATCAGATAGTGCCGATACTCAAATACCGACAAATGCTGCGGGATTGCCAATTTTTGCCCTTTCCGGCAAAGACAATATCACGGGGGGAGAAGGTGCTGATAGCATTAATGGGATGCAAGGTGCGGATACAATTAATGGCGCAGGAGGGAATGACAGCTTATCCGGCGGCAAAGAATCCGATTTAATTGATGGCGGTGTTGGCAATGATTTTATCAGCGGCAATAACGAGAACGATCGACTAATCGGAGGAGACGGTAACAATACTATCCGTGGCGGCAAAGAAGATGATGTCTTGATTGGCGGTAACGGATCTGATTTGTTGGCGGGCGATCGCGGGCAAGATATTTTGACGGGCGGTGCTGGAAATGATACGTTTATCTTAGCAGGAGGTTTGTCTGCTGCGGCTACTTTAATTAGTGCGGATGTGATTACCGATTTTGGGGCTGGGGATAAAATTGGTTTGACTGACGGTATCGGATTTGCAAATTTGACTTTTGAAGCTGTGAGTTTGCAGTTGGATGGAGGTGCAAGCATCGCTTCTACGGCGATTAAGTCTGGCAGTAATTATTTGGGAATCGTGCAGGGTGTAAATCAAAGTCAGCTTACGGCGATCGTTTTTGTCAACCCCTAAAAAACATCATATCCAGATTCCCGACTCCTCCAAGAAGTCGGGAATATAAAAACAAGAGCGCTTTACGTTGAATTTGGAGAGGATAATCAAGGGGGCTATTTTGATAGATTGATTATTATAGTAATAATATCAAGTATTGCTACAAACTGCATGATTACTAAGAGGGATAACTATGAAAAAAGTAGCCGTGTTTGGCAACGCTGGAGGCGGTAAATCAACTCTCAGCAAGAGATTATCAGAAATCACTGGTTTGCCACTTTACGCCTTGGATAAGATTAAATATCAATCTGGGGGCGCTGAGGTTCCAAATGAAGAATATAAGCGTACCCATGAGAAAATTTTGGCTACTGACCGATGGATTATAGACGGTTTTGGTTGTATGGAAACCGTCTGGCTTCGACTCAACGAGGCAGATAGTCTGGTTTTTGTCGATCTGCCCTTATACGTGCATTTCTGGTGGGTGACTAAACGGCTGATTACAGGTAGCTTTAGGCTACCAGAAGGCTGGCCGGAAAAGAGCCCCATCTTGAAGAGTTCAATTAATAGTTACCGCGTTCTTTGGTTGTGTCACAAGTATTTGACTCCCAGATATCGCGAGTATGTCGATCGCGCCCAAAATACCAAAAGTGTTTATCACATCAGATCCACTGAAGAGATTTCACAATTTTTTGCATCGATATCGCAAATGACAGTTGACAGTTGACAGTTGGCAGTTGGCAGTTGTTAATGACTAATGACTGCTGACTGCTGACTGCTGACTAATGACCAATCGATGCTACTGCCGATCGCAAATTGCCTTGAAACTCGCCCAAAAGGCGATCGCACTCTTCCTTCTCCAAATTAGTCCAGTGCATCATCAAAGCTAATTTTACAGACTTGCCGCTTTTTTCGAGCAAAAAACCCGCTTCATCCCGGTTCAAATCAGTCAAATCTTGCAACATCCGCACAGCCCGATCGCGCAATTTCTTATTAGTAACCGCCACGTCAACCATGCGATTGCCGTAAACCTTCCCCAGCTTCACCATTACCCCAGTCGAAATGATATTTAAAGCCATTTTTGTGACTGTACCCGCTTTCAAGCGCGTCGATCCCGCCACTACCTCCGGGCCAACCAACAACCGAATATCAACATCAGCCTCAAAATTCACTTGTTCGACGGGTACGCAGGCCATAAACACAGTTTTCGCCCCCCGCTGGCGTGCCGCCTGCAAAGCGCCCGCCACAAAAGGCGTCGTACCCCCAGCCGTAATCCCGACAACTACATCTAAGTTGGTAATGTGACGGTGGGCGATCGCCTCACCCCCATCCTCAGCCCGATCCTCCAAATCCTCCGAACTCCGCACCAAAGCCCCCGCACCCCCGGCAATTATGCCCTGTACGAGTTCTGGTGGTGTGCAGAAGGTGGGGGGACACTCGGCGGCATCCAGCACCCCCAAACGCCCGGAAGTACCCGCACCGACGTAAAACAGGCGGCCTCCTTGACGCAGAGACTCGGCTGCAATGTCGATCGCTTGGGCTAACTGTTCGCGGGCACGGGCGATCGCGCTTAAGGTTTGGGCGTCTTCCCGGTTGAACAAGTCCACTAATTCGATCGAACTGAGTTGGTCTAAATTCTCGCTGTTGGTATTCACCTGTTCAGTCAGCAGATGGCCCCGTTCTTCTAAATTCTTCATGTTTTTTGATGAGTCATTAGTCATTAGTCATTGGTCATTGGTCATTGGTCATTGGTCATTGGTCATTAGTCATTAGGTGTACAAAATAGGGTACGCATTGCCTGCCCGCTGGTGAGCTTGGTGAAGTCGTGACTCAAAGGCTCGAAATTTCCGGTTCTGGCGATCGGCTAAATCTACTTCCGAGAGAGAGGCCATTACCCATTACCCATTACCCATTACCAATAACTGCTGACTAATGACTAATGACTATTACAAAAGTCCTTCGAGTCGGCGGCGAATAGAATCCAGTTCGTTTTGGGAAACATCAGAATCCAGAGCGAGATCCGGATCTGGCTCTGGCTGCCACTGAGTCTGTGTTACATTGTTTTCTGGCGGAATCTCCAGCGCCCCCGCCGGTATCAGTTCCCAATCATAATCAACACTGTTGCAGAACTCCTTAATTTCCTCATCGTCGATCGCCTCGACAGCGGGCTCGGGGAAATCCTGAGCTTCCAACATCACGCCAAAGCGGGTGGCGTCGTCTTCTGACTCAAACATCAGAACTTTATTGCGATCGCCGAGTTGAATGGTATGAATTCCCTCATTCTCGGTGCGGGCATTGAAGAGTAAGACGAACACTCGCATAAGTTTTAAAGACCTTCTTAACCACCGTTTTTTTATCTTAGAAGCGATCGTGCGATTTTAGATTTTAGATTTTAGATTTTAGATTGACTGTCGATTTTAGGTGGTGTTGCGTGTTTTGATTAAGTTCGGTAAAGGTTTCTAGAGTCTACTCTGGAGTGGGGGCGTGTTTAGATTTTAGATTTTAGATTTTAGATTTTAGATTGACCACCGATCCTGCACTGCGGGGGGAATCTAGAGGATTTGGAGGACTTGGAGGACTTGGTTTTAGGTGGTGTTGCGTGTTTTGATTAAGTTCGGTAAAGGTTTCTGGAGTCTACCCTGGAGTGGGGGCGTGCCTTTTGCCTGCGATCGATCCGGGGATCGGCACTTCCGACCTCACTTCTGAGTCTACCAAAGGCAGAAGCCACGCTGGCGAATCACAGAAATTCTACCTGTCTAAAATCGGCTGATTCCCTATAATTCCTGAATTCTCTGATTTTTGAGAAACACCCATGACTAACTCGGACGATAACAAAAATCAACTCGCACCCCGTCCCCACCGCCGCTGGTGGCGTCTGCTGCTGCTTAGCGGTACGGGATTGGGCATTATCGCCTTGGTTGGGGCGGCGCTAGGATACCAGTGGGTGCGGGAAAAGTTAGCTCCTTTGGTGGAAACTGAAGTCAGTCAGTTGCTGAAGCGGCCCGTGCAACTCGGACGTTTGGAGGGATTTTCTCTGACAAGTTTGCGGTTTGGCCGATCGACTTTACCTGCAACTGCTACCGATCCCGATTATGCTTCTACAGAAGCAGTTAAAGTCAAGTTTTCGGTTTTGCAACTGCTGTTTACCCGCACTCTCAAATTAGATATTACTTTAGTTAAAGCCAACGCTTATATCGAACAGGATGCTAAAGGCCGCTGGGTTAATCTTCCAACGGCGGAGCGGAAATCTCCGGGTTTATTTAAAACTGAAGTTGAAGCATTTCGAGCTGAAAATTCCGCCGCAGTTTTGGTACCGAGTCCCGCATTAGGACAGAAAACTTCGGCTCCTATTTCTGTAAATTTGAAAAATGGCAGTGCTCTATTTCGCGACCAAAATCAGCGCGTTCTCTACGAAGTAAACGGTCAGTTTACTAACAGCGATAATTTTATACTTAAAGCTGATTCTATGTTACCTGCAGCTCAAACTAACCTGCAGTTGCAAGGTCAAAATTTGCCGTTGCCCGACCTCGCTCGCTTGCTAAGACTTTCCGGCATTTCTTTACAAAAAGGTCTTGCTAATGGCAATTTGACCGTGCAAGTGCGAGATAATAAAGTATCGGGAATTACCGGAGCGGCTAGTTTTGGAGGAGTGCAAGCGAGTATTTCTCCCTTGAAACAAATCATACAAAATAGCAGCGGTCAGTTGCGGTTTCAGGGAACTAATGTGATTGTCGATAGTCTGGTGGCTAATTACGGTTTAATTCCGCTGAGAATAGCAGGAACAGTTGCCACTGGAAATAATTTTAATTTGGAGAATGCTAGCTTCAATCTGATAACTAACGTGCAACCAGTCGCTTTGGCAAGTGTTGTCAGTACGGTGGAAACAGAGTTAGGGCAAAAAGTAGTATTACCCGTGGCTGTGGCAGGGGAAGTGAAAGCGGATGCCAAGCTGACTGGAACATTTGCAATGCCGGTGCTGACAGGTACGATCGCCTCGACAAAACCAGCTACGGTCGATCGACTGCAATTAAACAATATTAGCACTAATTTCAAATTGGAACGCGGGAGAATGGCTCAAACCCCAACTCCCAATTCTCAATCTTCTATTCCCCCTTTTTCCTCTTTAGCTTTGACTGTGAGCGATATTTTGGTAGTGCCGGCGGCGGGTGGTAAAATTGGCGGTAAAGGTGAAGTCGATCTAGCTTTATCAAAGGATAATTCGCGATCGGGTTTAGTGTTTGACTTCCAAGCTGAAAATGTACCCGGAGACGCGATCGCCCAAATTTACGCTCTCCCAATTCCTGCTACTGTTAATATTGGCACTGTCTCCGCAAAAGCTCAAATTTTCGGCCCGTTAGACAACATTCAAGCGAGAGTTCAATGGCAAGCACCGCAAGGAACTTTCCCCGCTGCGGGCGAAATTCGAGCCGCAAGGAATTCGGCTGATTTGCAAAATACGGTTGTGAAAATTGGCGACGCTTCTGTTAACGTGGATGCTGCGCTAAAAGACCGTCAATGGCAAGCTTTGATCGAGGGCAATGGCGTGGATATAAACAGTTTGCAGCAAATCCTGCCAGACCTTAATTTGCCTCCTGAACTAGCGGGTTTGTTCAGCGGAACCGTCGAA
Source organism: Microcoleus sp. B6-A1 (assembly GCF_036705085.1). Taxonomy (NCBI): domain Bacteria; kingdom Bacillati; phylum Cyanobacteriota; class Cyanophyceae; order Oscillatoriales; family Microcoleaceae; genus Microcoleus; species Microcoleus sp. B6-A1. The sequence continues at coordinate 9,238 of NZ_JAUBTU010000113.1, read as the reverse complement.
GCAGCAGGAACTCTGGACGATTTAAGTTTAAATGCGATCGCTGCGACGGGCAAAGGAACGCTGAATATTGCTAACAGTATTGTTAATGTTGATGGCGAACTAGAATCGGGCAGGTGGCAAGTTTTTGGCAATACTGAAAAAGTTGCAGTCAATCAATTGATTGATATTGGCTTGCCGTTATTAACACGGGAAACGACCGCAGATATAGACAATCTAAAATCCAAAATCGAAAATCTAAAATCGTTAGGCGGACAGCTAGCCGGTGAATTTCGAGTGGCGGGAAATGTTGACGATTTGACGGCTGGCGGAATCAATGTTACTGGCAACGGTAGGCTCAATTTTGCCGACAGCAATGTGAATTTAAACGGAGAATTGGTAGCGGGAAATTGGCAAGCAACAGCAGAAACCGATCGCACTTCCATCAGCCGCTTGGTAGATTTAACACTGCCGATTTTAGATGTGGCTTCAGCATTCAATCCCGAAAATCAGCAATCTGCCAATCTCAACAATCTAAAATCCAAAATCCAAAATCTAAAATCGATTGACGGACTGCTATCGAGTCAATTTACAGCATCGGGAAGTCTTGACAATTTGACTGCTAGCAGCATCAATGCCAGCGGCAGCGGCAGACTCAATCTTGCCGGCAGTGATGTGAATTTTAAAGGAGAATTGGCAGCGGGAAATTGGCAGGGAACCGCAGAAACAGATCGCACTTCCATCAACCGCTTAGTAAATTTAGGATTGCCCCTGTTAGATGTTGGCTTAGCTTTCACTGCTGACAATCCCCAAACAGTCGCCAATATCAACAATCTAAAATCCCAAATCCAAAATCTCAAATCGCTTGACGGACAAATATCCAATCAAATTCAAGCCAGCGGCAGTCTTGATAATTCCACCGCCGCTGACATAGGCGTCAGCAGCAGTGGCAAACTCAATATAGGGGACGGTACTCTTGCTTTTAGAGGTAAATTAGAAGACAGACGCTGGCAAGCTTTCGCCGATGCCGATCGAGTTATTCTCAGTCGCTTAGAACAAACTATTCGCAATACCCAACTCTTTACCCTAACGGCGACTTTGCCTAAAGGATTTGACGGCAGACTTAACGGCGAATTCCAAGCAGCGGGCAGTTTGGATAACTTGACAGCGAAGGGAATTAGTGCTAGTGGAGAAGGGCGGATTTTGGTCGATCGACTAGGGGCGATCGATACTACGGCAAAATTGGAAAACGGCAACTTGCAAGCATTGCTGGAAACGAACGGAATTGCCGTCAGTAATTTAGAACAAACCCTCAAACAAACAGGTTTGCTGACAGCGGATTTACCGCCAGAAATTGACGGAACCCTCGACGGCCAAGTCCGCATTTTGGGAACAGTAGATAATCTAACCGCCAACGGCATCACCGCCAACGGCGACGGACAAATTCGACTCGCCAACGGCGGAGGAATTGTCAATGCTAAAGGCCGCGCAGAATCGGGGAATTGGCGCGCGTCAATCGAGGGCGAGCAAATTGCTCTAAGTCGCTTCCAGCAAGCCTTTGAGTCACAGCGGCAAAGCTTGCAAACCGGAGGTGTAGTCTCTGCTGCCCAAAATCTCCCCCAGCTTGGAGGGCTGTTTAACGGCAATATCAATTTATCCGGGCCGATTGGGGCGGGCACGGGGGCATCGCCCCTACAAAATGTTCGCGCTGGCGGCAGTTTCCGCATCTCGGAATTGCCGTTTTTGAAACAACCTTTTGAGGCAGTATTTAATTGGGACGGCAAACGGGTGGAAATTGAGAACGCCACAACTCCCGGTTTGACAGCAAACGGCTTTGTTAACGTCGAACTCGCAGGTAAAGGAGGGCCCTCAATTTCCAACTTAGATTTGGATGTCCAACTTGCCAACTTTAATCTGGAAGCTTTACCAGCAGAACAACTAGCATTTTTGAGACCAATTGGTCTCAAAAATCCTTCAGAGAATAATCTTCCCCTGCGCGGCAATGTAGATTTTACCGGCAGCCTCACCGGAACCCTCAGCGCCCTCAGCTTAGTTGGCGACGTGGAAGTGCGGGATTTAGCAGTAAATCAAATCGCTTTTGATCCGGTACTGGCGGGGACTGTGAATGCGGATGCTGGGAAAAGTGTAGATTTGCGTTTGGCCGGTGCCAGCGACAAAATCGAAGTAGCTTTAAATCAATCTTTTCTGCCGACATCTTTCTTAATTCAACGCGGGGAATCTGTCGCTAGGGGCCAAACCGAGGGAGAAACTTTGCGAGTTAATTTAAGCGATTTTCCCCTCGCTGCTTTGAATTTATCACCGGGTAAAGAGGCGGGTTTGGGGCCGATAACTGGTACGGTTTCGGGACAAGTAAATGTGCCTGGTTGGAAGATGCCGTTAAATCCGGCGACTTTGCAAGCAAGCGGACAAATTGCGATCGCCCAACCGGCGATCGGCTACATTAAAGGTGACAGTTTCCAAGCCGAATTCAGCTACGCTAACGGCAGCGCCACTCTCACAAATGGCATATTCCGCCAAGGCAGCGGTCAATACTTAATTTCCGGCAATGTTCAAACAGGGCCAAACCCGCAATTTGCTGGGAAAGTTAACGTCCAGCAAGGTAATTTGCAGCAGGTTTTAACCGCTTTGCAATATTTCAATTTAGGCGACTTGGCTAGAGGCCTAAAACCTCCCGTTTACGGTGACAGTGGCGACGTGCAAACTGTAGCAGTGGGAGAACCAGAAGCCCCGCTAATCGAACAGTTGCGCCGGTTGGCAGAAATTGAAATACTTTTGCAGCAGCAGCAAGCAGTGGAAGCATCAGAAAAATTGCCTCCATTATCCCAATTGCAAGGCACTTTTGGTGCGGAAATTGCTGTCGCCGGTTCTTTGCAAACTGGTGTGCAAGCTCAATTTAATGTGAAAGGTGATAACTGGCAGTGGGGAGAATATGTCGCTGAAACGTTCAGCCTTGAAGGCAGTTTTCAGGACGGGATTTTAACTGTTTTGCCTCTGGAAATTCGATCGGGCAAAAGTGCGATCGGCTTTTCGGGGCAAATCGGGCAAAAAGCTCAATCCGGGCAGTTGCGGGTAGAAAATGTGCCGGTGGAAGAGTTAGCAAAACTGGTGGAATTGCCTTTTGTAGATGTCACAGGAAATTTGAATTTGCGGGCGAATTTGGCCGGCAGTTTGGAAAATCCGCAAGCCACCGGAGAATTGAGTTTGGTTGAGGGTACGCTAAACGGAGAACCGATTAAACAAGCCGACGGCAGTTTCAGTTATAGCAATGCCCGCCTGAATTTTGGCGGCAGCGCTTTGGTAACTCAAACCGAACCGATTGAAGTCGCCGGAAGTTTGCCTTTTGAGTTGCCGTTTGCAGCGGTGAAAGCTGACAGCAATCAAATTGATTTGAGGGCGAATTTGCAAAATGAAGGTTTGGCAATTATTAATGTATTGACTCCGCAAGTTGCGTGGGTCAGCGGTCAGGGACAGGTGCAAATTCGCATCGGAGGGACGCTGCAAGACCCTGTAGCGCAAGGAATTGCGAATTTTGAAAATGCAACCGTCCGGGCGAGAGCCTTCCCAGAACCGCTGACAGGGCTAACTGGGACGGTGCGCTTTGAGGGCGATCGTATTCGGGTAGAAGGAATTCGGGGACAGTTGAGTCAGGGAGAAGTTGTCGCCGCTGGCGTGATTCCGCTGTCTGTGCCGTTTGCTGAGGGCGATGTCGATGCGGATAATCCTTTGGCTGTAAATTTAGACAAGTTGGCAGTGAACCTCAGAGGATTGTACAGCGGCGGCGTAGTCGGTCAAGTGCAGGCAAGGGGCACGGCTAGGCGTCCGCAGTTGAGCGGTAATATTGAACTGTACAACGGCGAAGTATTTCTCCGAAGTCCCGGCGGCGGCAGAACTGAGTTAGCTTCTTCCTCTTCTGCTTCTGATTCTGATTCCACATCTTCTGCTTCCCCTGCGACTGAGGTTTCTGATTCCCCTTCTGCTGCGACTTCCCCTTCCCCTTCCCCTTCCCCTTCCCCTTCCTTTGAAGTTGGATTGAACGATTTGCGGCTGAATTTGGGCCGGGGAATTCGGGTAACGAGTGCGCCGATATTGAGTTTTCAGGCGACTGGGGGCTTGACGGTGAATGGAACTTTAGATGACCTTCGCCCGGAGGGTACGATTCGGTTGACTTCGGGGTCGGTGAATTTGTTTACGACGCAGTTTAGACTCGATCGAGGATACCCGCAGACTGCGACCTTTGTACCAACACAAGGACTCGATCCGACGCTGGATGTGAGATTAGCAACTTCGGTGCAGGAAGTAACGCGGTTCCGCACTCCCGGCACATCTGTAGCCTCGGAAATAGCAGACGAACCGACAACTTTCGGCAGCGTGCGGAGTGTCCGAGTTCAAGCGTTAGTGCAGGGAAGGGCTTCTCAGTTGGGGGAAAATCTGGAGTTGAGGAGTTCTCCGAGTCGATCGGAAATAGAGATTGTAGCGCTGTTGGGTGGCAGTTTCGTGCAGACTTTGGGACAGGGAGATAGTACGCTGGCGATCGCAAATTTAGCCGGTGCGGGTTTATTGAACAACCTTCAATCTGCGATTACAAACGCCACAGGATTGAGCGAATTTCGCTTATTTCCCACTCGGATTAGAGGTAACGAAGCACAAACTGCTAGTTCCAGTTCTGGTGCGGGTTCTCTCGGCTTAGGTTTAGAAGTCGGGTTTGACATCACGCGCAATATTTCAGCATCAATCATTCGAGTTTTGTCAGCAAATCAACCGACAGAATTTACTGTGCGCTATCGATTGAGCGATAAAATTTTACTCAGGAGTTCCAGTAATTTTCAAGGAGACAACCGCGTCACTGCGGAATATGAATTGAGGTTTTAGGCATCAGCCCACAGCCCACAGCCAACAGTTACCAATCTCTCAATAATTTGCTATAATAGTAACAGCAGCAAATTGATACTGCTAACCCCACACACAAGGTTATAGGAGTTAAGTCAAATGGCAAACAAACTCCAAGTTAATACACAGTCGATCGGCTACAGCGACTTTTACTGGAACCGCTTTAGTCCGAGAGTGGCGACTATCAGCAGCGTCCGCAACGCCAATCATTGGGACGGCGGATTTCTCACCTATATTGCATTTCCCACAAAAGTAGAAGCTACAGCAGCAATGAAATATTTGCTCTTGCATCAAAAAGCTGCTGATGTCGATATGCGGAAAGCCAAGCGAATGAAAGCAAAAGGCATTCGGTGGGAACTCAAAATTCGGGGTTTAGCTTTTAATGAAGTGCTGAAGCTTGCGACGATGGATATAACTGGAAAGCTAGAGATGTCCCCTAATGCTACTACTCAAGCCACAGGCTGATAAAAGCATTCAGATAATAGGTTGGGTTGAGACAACACAACCCAACCCTTCCAATATTAGCCAATATCCATCTTCCTCTCTTTTCTCCTCCTCTGTGTCCTCTGCGCCCTCTGCGGTTAATAAAAAAAATCCTATAAAATATATGCGTTTCATCAGCCCCAAAACAGACTTTGCATTCAAAAAAATATTCGCTTCTTCCGAACATCCAGAAATTTTAATCAGCTTCCTAAATGCAATGCTGTATAACGGAGAACCAACAATCCAAGAAATAGAAATCATTGACCCTTATTCAGCCGGAAGCGTTACAGGATTGAAAGACACTTACCTGGATGTCAAAGCCAAGATTACCGGCAACAAAACCGTGATTGTGGAAATGCAGGTACTCAACGTCGCCGCTTTTGAAAAACGGGTAGTATACAATGCAGCTAAAACCTATTCAACTCAACTCAAAGCTGGAGACGGTTACTTAAGATTAAATCCAGTAATTGCTTTAACCATCACCGACTTTATCTTATTTGAAAACACCGAAAAACTAATCTCTAACTTTGAATTCACAGAAACCGAAGAGAAATTCGTCTATCCCAACTGCGAGTTAAAGTTAGTGTTTGTCGAGTTACCGAAATTCAAAAAAGAATTGAATGAACTCGAAACTCTGCCGGAAAAATGGCTCTACTTTATGAAAAACGCGCCCTCTTTGGAAGCAGTACCAGAGACATTGGGGTCTATTGAAGAGATTAATACCGCGCTGGGAATTGCCAACCGAGCAAATTTGACACTAGACGAATTGAATGATGTAGACAAGCGAGAAATGTTTATCCAAGACCAAATCGGGTCTGTGATGAAAGGGATAGAAATTGGTATACAACAGGGGATTGAACAGGGAATACAACAGGGAATTGAACAGGGGATAGAACAAGGAATCGAAAGGGGTAAAATTGAGGGGGAGATAGGATTAATTATGCGTCAGATCGTGCGGCGGGTGGGTGATATTACACAGGAAGTTCAAACTCGCATCCAGGGGTTATCTGCGGAACAGTTAGATGATTTGGGAGAAGCTTTGTTGGATTTTAGGAGTCAAGAGGATTTGATTGCGTGGTTGGATTCGGCGGGATGAACTGAGGAGTTAAACAGAGACTGAGGGATTTTTAACGTGGAGTTGGTAGAATTCCCAATCTCTGCATTCATTTAAACTTTAGTATCTGCGGGAACTTCCCTCTGTACCAGCATCCAACCTAGCAGCGCTAAACTAAGACCGAGACCGAGAAATCCTAAATCCCAAGCTAACTCGTTGATACCGGGTTTGACGTGGTGGATTCCCAAAATTTGATGGTCAACAATGCCTTCAACAAAGTCAAACAATCCAGCACCAATTAATATTGAACCCAAAAAAGTTTGAGTTGACAAAGGAACATCTTTGCGCTTCACAGCACTCCACAAACAGAAGATTCCCGCCACTGTTACCAACCAATCCGCAGCGTGAAACAATCCATCTCCGAGGGTATTTAATTCTAAACCGGCAACAGTAGCATCGGTTTTAACGCTGCTAAACATATGGTGCCACTGGAGGAGTTGGTGCAGCACAATGCCGTCAAAAAAGCCGGATTGACCGATACCGAGGAGAATTCCTGCGATAATTAGAGGTCGGCGGTTGTTAACAGCGGTGGTTGGTGCGTTTGTGCGATCGTCCAATGGAAAACCTCCGATGCTTTAAATGCTGAGCCTGGGTCTGTGAAGGGATTTGCCAGTACATTTTGTAGTTTTGCTGGGGAGAAGGGGCGATCGCATCATCCGCGAGAGAGATTTCTGGAGTTTATGGGGGCTACAATTAAATCGGTTGAGGATTTGAGATAATTTTCGTGAATTAATTCGGATGATTTATTACGCCTGTAGGGGCGGGTTCACCCTAATTTATCAGACACAACAAAAAATATTGTAAACCCGCCCCCACCCACCGGATTCTCGGTGAATTTCCCCATCTAGTTTAGATTAAATCCGCCAATGAATTCTAGTAATTCATTGGGCGGGGGCGGGTTTATTTAGATTGTTATTGAGCGACATAGATGTTGGTGAACCCGCCCCTACAGAACCTTTGTGTATGCAAATACTGCTTCTACGGCTTTCGGCAATTCTATAGGCACGAAATATGCGACAGGATACAAATAATCTTCACCTGATTCATCAATAACTCGGATAAATTGATGTTCCGCAGCGCGATTATCGGGTATGATTCGATAGATTTTTCGCACTTCCAAGGATGCTTGATAGTCTTGATTGTTAATGCAAACTACAAATTGTGTTTCTAAGTTAAACTTCAACATATTTGCATAAAGTAGTCGGTTCAGAAGCAGTTGCCTCTGTCAACAAAATCGTCCCCTCAGTTGTCAATTCCCATCGGTCGCGAGGCGAACCTGTTTCTACATATCGTTTAACCAAGCCCTCAGCAGCCAGTTTTTTTAAGACAACCATCATGTCAGGTTCTCGCGGTACATCTCGACGGGAAAGTGCATTCGCGAGTTCGTACCAACTCCACTTTCCTTGACCTTTAGCTACTAATTCCAGCAGCACTAATTCAAGCTGGGTTAATTGAGTTAGGTTTTTCATTCTTTTTATCGTATAACTTATCCAACTCGAAAAGATTGCCCCATCGCTTGAAATTCTTGAGTCTCTTCTCGCTGCAATTGCTGTCTAATTTTGGCAAATTTCCTAACTGTTTCCACAGAGTACAACCGTTCTCCACAGCTTAGGCAAACTTCAGCGGATACTTTTAAGATAGCAGTATGGTTGCCGCCCCGTAAAAGTTTATCGACTTCTTTTCTAACTATTTCACCGCCGCAACTTGGACATTTTTCTACAGATATCATTGTTAATTTATCCTATGCAAATACGGCTTCTACGGCTTTCGGCAAGGCGATGGGCACAAAATATGCAAGTGGATACAAATAATCTTCGCCTGATTCATCAATAACTCGGATAAATTGATGTTCACCAGCGCGATTATCCGGTATTATTTGGTAGATTTTTCGCACTTCCAATGATGCTTGATAGTCTTGATTGTTAATGCAAACTACAAATTGTGTTTCTAAGTTATGGGGATTCATGCCTCCTCCTATAAAATGGGACACACTCCGAGGCCTAGAAACCGGGTTTTTTACCGAATCTGCGGGCTGTAACCAAGTATTCTCGCAAAAAACCCGGTTTCTGACCACCCATGCGTCCACGACTATATTATTAATTTTTCGGATAATTTAAAAGTTCATTCGACATCAAATATTAAACTTTATCTTCGCTAATTGTTACAACCCACAAGTTGCTGGTAGCATTTTAGCCCAGTCCGCTCAGTGCCAGGTATCGGAAACGTAGAACTGGCGTGGTTTCGTGGTTTTTGCCTTTTTAATAAATCTTTATGAAAACCTGAAACGCTTAGATGTTACAGTCTAAAAGTCTCGACGCGCTACAAGTCTCGACGCGCTCGCCCTCTCATCTTCCCCTCCACCCCACGCCTCAAAAATTCAAGGGCCTTCTTGTATACATCACCCTACCCAAACCAAACCGGTGTTGAATTCCCTCCACAACCCCATACCTCCAACACCCTGGGAGGTGTGCTATCGGTGCTTGGGTGTTGAATTTTAGATCATTATAGTGCAACCATTTACTACTATTCACACGCCAACCTACCCGATCGCCAAAAGCTTCCCAAATTTCCAGATTATGATATTCTCTGGTTCCCCCCAGACTTTCATAGATGCGTTTCTGCACCGAAAAGCCGAAACGTCCGTTACTGTACCTTACCCAAAGTTGGTCAATAGTTCGTAAGGAATGAAAATTTAATAACTTTAGCGTCTGCTAAATAGTCGGAACTGCACGATAATTCCATTTTGGTAGATATTCA
>NZ_JAUBTU010000112.1:0-22005 GCF_036705085.1 Microcoleus sp. B6-A1 | reverse complement strand
GTTTATAGCTTCTCAGGAGCAATCAGCGGAAAAACCGTAACATTTGATTATCAAAAGGGTCAAGCTTTAAAAGTCACCTATAAGGGAGACGTGTCTCTAGCTGATTTGTTGAAAACTGTTGGAGTGACCGACACCGAAACCCAAGGGAGTGCGATATTAAACACCTCTATAACCGCTCCCAGCTTCACAGTGGACACCAGCAAGCCAAATTCCGTTTATAGCTTCTCAGGAGCAATCAGCGGAAAAACCGTAACATTTGATTATCAAAAGGGTCAAGCTTTAAAAGTCACCTATAAGGGAGACGTGTCTCTAGCTGATTTGTTGAAAACTGTTGGAGTGACCGACACCGATACCGAAGGGAGTGCGATATTAAACACCTCTATAACCGCTCCCAGCTTCACAGTGGACACCAGCAAGCCAAATTCCGTTTATAGCTTCTCAGGAGCAATCAGCGGAAAAACCGTAACATTTGATTATCAAAAGGGTCAAGCTTTAAAAGTCACTTATAAGGGAGACCTGTCTATCGCTGACCTGCTGAAAACTGTTGGAGTGACCGACACCGAAACCCAAGGGATTGCGATATTAACCACCTCTATAACCGCTCCCAGCTTCACAGTGGACACCAGCAAGCCAAATTCCGCTTATAGCTTCTCAGGAAAAGTCAGCGGAAAAGACATAACATTCAAGTATCAAAAAGGTCAAGAGTTAAAAATTACCTATGAGGGAGAGACCTCGCTAGTTGATATCTTCAAAGGAGTTCCTAGTGTAGAAACAATTGCGACAGCATTATCCGTACCTATAACCAATCCCAGCTTCGGAATAGGGAAACTTGATACCCCCAATAAAACTTATGAAATCTCGGGACTTGCCAACTTTAACAAGAGCACAGAGGGTATCGGAAAATTCATTAACGATAAACTGGGAATTCAACAATTAGACCTAACCACAAAGGTAGATTCAAACGGAGCCAGCCTCAAAGGAAAGTTTACAACTGATATTTCGCTTTTTGGAGATAAAAACTCGCAGACAGACTTCAGTGCCACCCTCACCGGCGCCGCCTTGGGATTAGGGGTTGACAAAAAGGCGAAACCCAGTTTTGGTATTGAGGGAAATATCCTCCTCAAAAACTACGATCCTTTCCAAAAAGATGAACCAGACTTAACGCTTAAAGGCGGACTTAATTTAGATCCAAAGTCACTCACAGCAAGCTTTCAACTAGGTTCAGGTACGCCTTGGAAAGACCCGTTTGGTTTGCGTAACTCAGAAGTCAGAAATTTATCGTTTCAGCTTGGCGGCACTTATGTAGTGCCCTACATAGATAATATTGGACTCCTTGCAGATATCAAAGTTGGCGGCTTGGATGTCAAGTCTGTTTTATTCATGGCTCCCAAAGAACCAGATAAATTTGGGATGGAATTAACCGTCTATCAACCAATTGGCTTAGTGGACATTTTGTCCGTGCCCCTTAGTGTTGCAGGAGTTGATAACTCAGGTTTTGTCGAAAAAACCAAGAAATTTTTGAAAGAGACCTTAGATGTCACCATTGTATCTATCGATGGCCCAGATGCAGGTACCGAGCTCGATCCCCTCCTCAAGTTTGTGCCGGTGACAACCACGTTTGGGAAGACTACCTTAACGCAAGGAATTGCAGTCAATGGCAAAATAAATCTTTGGGGTAAAGAAGCCAGTATAAATTTGGCAGCAAATCCATTCTCTACCGATCCCAGCTTAAGCGCAACTTTGAAGATTCCTGAAATTGACTTAGGATTTTTGAAAATCACCAGCGGCAAAAATTCTACAGGCAAAGATTCTACATTAGGTGTAGACCTGAAATTAAACTCGAAAGAGCAATCATTAAAAGCCGATGCCGGGTTAGAAATTTTTGGCAAAAAAGTAGCTAACTTCGATTTGAGTCTTAGCCCAAAAGAAATCAGCCTCAAAAACTTTCAGTTGGGTTTTTCAGACGTTCTAGCAATTAAGTTAGATAAATTTACCTTGAATCCCTCAGACCTGAGCGGGTCAGCATCCGGTGGAATTAAGCTGTTTGGCATGGATCTAGCCAGTGCAAGCTTCTCTCTTAACAACGGCAATCTTTCTATATCCGGTAAGCTAGGGGTTAGTGTAGCAGGCTACAACCTTGGTATTGATGTTGGGCTCACTTTAGGAAAAGAAAATCGCATTCGTATGGATGTAGATTTCTTGAAAGATCGGTACAATATCGTTGATTTATCGGTAGATCCCTTTGTTAATGAGTTTAAAAGTCTCGGTAGTTTAACGACTAAAGTTAAAGACAAACTCTTGGGGGCTGTCGGCGACGTTGTTGACTATGCAAAAGACCTTTTAAAAGAAGGTTTAGGTGGAGTTAGCAAAGTAGGAAGTTATGTTGTTGATGTTGCTTCAGATTTGTATAAAAGGGCTGAGAATTTTCTCTCTGGTTTGTTGCCCAGCACAGACACAGCGATTGTCTCTGGTATGGTTTTCATCCCACCTGGGAAGTTTGTTGGTGGTGAGGGCAATGAATATAAAGATGGAAAGGATAACAACGAGGTTTTCTTTGGTAATGGAGGTAATGATACCCTAGTTGGTGGTCTTCCTTCAGACGTAATTGATGGGGGTACTGGCAACGATCAACTTTATGGTGGAAACGGCCGAGATAGTATCTCTGGTGGCGATGGTGATGACCGGATATACGGACAAGGACACAGCGATAAGCTCTACGGCGGGGCAGGTAACGACTACATTGATGGAGAAGGAGATCCAAACCAGCGGGATTGGGGAGATGATGAAATTCACGGCGGATTGGGTAACGATACCGCCTTTGGAGGACACGCCAAAGACCGTATTTTTGGCAATGGTGGCGACGATGTGCTCGTTGGTAACGGTGGGGAAGACTACGTTGCAGGCAACGATGGAAACGATCAACTTTTTGGTGAAGACGGAAACGACATACTGGTAGGAGCTAATGGAAACGACGTGCTAGTGGGAGGGACTGAAGACGATAAGCTTTTTGGTGACGACGGAGATGATTGCCTCTTTGGTGCACAACACAACGACGAGCTTCACGGCTGGCATGGCAATGATTTCCTTAATGGTGCTGAGGGGAATGATACCCTCAATGGTCAGCAAGACAACGACACTCTTTCTGGTGGAAGTGGCCACAATGTGCTTGATGGAGGAGAGGGAAGCGATTGGGCCGACTATAGGTCTTTGAATAGCGACGAGGGTGTTACAGTTGAAGAAAGAAGCGACCAGGGAGCTCCTTTCTTAAGAGCAATTTTTTATGGTGGTGATGTTGATTGGTTTAGTTCCATCGAAAATGTAATCGGTTCAAGTGGAAATGACCAAATCACCGGCGATAGTCTAAATAACATTCTTTCTGGTGGTAAAGGTGGCAACGATCGCCTGTCGGGTAATGCCGGTAATGATTCGCTCTATGGTGGCGTTGATGGTAATAATTCGCTCTATGGTGGCAGTGGCAATGATACGCTCAACGGAGGGCCAGGAAGTGGGTTAGATTTTATCGATGGAGGAGATGGGAGCGATTTTGCCGACTATAGCTATACCACTGATGGTATTCAAGCTAATTTATCCCAGCAAAAAATCACTTTCTTTCGAGTCAGTCGTGAAGAGCGGTTAGTTTCAATTGAAAACGTCATTGGTGGAAGTGGTAATGACAAATTCGATGCCAATACGGGAAATAACAGCTTTTTGGGAAATGCCGGTAACGATACGGTTGACTATAGCTTTTTGAATGGTGGAATTGTCGCTAATTTAGCTCAAGAAAAAGTCACTTTTCCCGGTAACAGCGGCGAAGGGAAGTTAGTTTCAATTGAAGGAATTATTGGTTCCACCGGCAACGACTCAATCATAGGCGATGCTCAAAGTAACTCATTAGAAGGTGGAGTGGGTAATGATTCGCTCTTTGGTGAGGATGGGGATGATTTCATATATGGACAAGCCGGCAATGATTTGATCTCTGGCGGAAATGGAAAAGATTTCCTCACAGGTATGGAGGGAAATGACGACATCACTGGTGATGCCGGTGACGATAACATTCGAGGTGACGAAGGCGATGATAAGCTTTCTGGTGATGGCGGCAACGATAATCTTCTTGGGGGTGATGGTAATGACACTCTCTCTGGTGGCGAAGGCAATGATTCCTTATTGGGTGAGGGTGGAGATGATATCTTAAGAAGCGGCAGCCTAGAGTTTGGCGATTTAGGTAACGATAACATCGATGGAGGTTCTGGTAACGATACCTTGATTTTGAGGGGTAATAAGGATGACTATACGTTTACCGAGTTCAATTCCTCCACCCGTAAAGAATGGCGAATTACTCGTCAAAATAGTGTCAAAATCGTCATCGACGTTGAGAATTTTGAGTTTGATAATTCGGTGCAAGTTCTGAACCCAAGTAGTTTTGCCGGCACTTCAGGTAGCAATTCTGGTAGCAATTCAGGCAGCACTTCAGGAAGTAACTCAGGCAGCAATTCAGGCAGCAATTCAGGCAGCAATTTAGGAAGTAACTCAGGCAGCACTTCAGGTACTAACTCAGGAAGTAACTCAGGCAGCAACTCAGGTAGCAACTCAGGTAGTAACTCAGGTAGCAACAATTTCCGGCTGTTTGGCAGGCTCTTCAACGGCCCTTTAGCAGATGCGACAGTCTTCATAGATACCAACGGCAACTTCAAACCAGATGAAGGCGAACTGCAAACCACCACCGACAACAACGGAGAATACAACTTTGACGAGTCGAAAATTGCCGCATTAGATATCAATAAAGACGGAGAAGTTGACTCGGAAGAAGGACAAATTGTAGGAATAGGCGGCACAGACACAACCACCGGCCTGCCTGCAACATTACCCCTAATTTCTCAAGTCGGTTCGGGAACAGAAGCGACAACCACGACACCCTTAACCACCCTCCAAGCAGTTCTTTCAAGCCAAGGAATTGCGGCGGAACAAGTCGAAACTTTGCTCGAAAAAATCTCAGGACTTCCCTTAGCTTCCCTAACTCAACCCTTAGATAACTTTGACCCCTACGCCGCTATTGGTAAAGATGACACCACCGGCATTAACATCGCTTCTGGTCACATCAAAGTAATGAACCTGTTGCTCAATGGCACAGCATTCCTCAAAGCGGCCAAATATCAGGAGTCAGATGCGGAAATTCAGGTGATTGTTGCTCTAGGTGAAGTATTGCAAAAGGTTGACACCTTTGACTTAAGCAAGGGCGATGACCTGCAAAAACTCTTTACTCAATTAACCGAAAAACACAATCTCTCTATTGCCAGCGAACCTGTAAAAGCAGTCGGCGAATTAGTTGCCCAAAGCAACCACTTAGTTGACGACTTAGTAACACAGGCGCTGACTCGTTCTGTTTCAGATGTTCTACCAAGTATCAGCCCAATCAAAAAAGCCGTCTATAGCACCCTACCCGAAGTCACTCAACAGCTAATCGAAGGAAAAATTACCGCTCAAGAATCCCAGACTCAACTCCAGGAATTACTGAAGGCAGACACCTTCTTAGTGCAGTACGCACTGAACGAAAAGCGTACTGTGAAAGTAACCGCCAGCCCAACCATCACCGAAGGCGATAGCAATAGCAAAGGAAAATTCACCATCGCGCTGGGTGAAGCTGCCCCCGCTCAAGGGCTGAAAATCCTCTACACCCTCTCCGGTACTGCCACTCTGGGACAAGATTACAGCAGCAATGGCGGTCAATTTGGGGAAATTAACATCGCACCTGGACAAACTGAAGCTGTTATCGACCTCTCGGTGTTAGACGATACCCTCCCAGAACAGCCGGAAGCCTTAACCCTCAACCTCAAATATGTCGGCACTGGCTACGCCCTCGACCCGGTGTATCCAACCGCTGTCCTGCAAATTGCCGATAACGACGAACAGAACAGCGCTAATAGCCAAAACGGGACGCCCCAAACCGGAACCTTCGGCAACGATACCCTCACCGGAACCGAAAGCGACGACAATCTCTCTGGCAATGAGGGTAACGATGTCCTGCAAGGACTGGCTGGTAACGACCAACTGACGGGCGGTGCAAGCGATGATAGCCTGCTCGGAGGAGAAGGCAGCGACAAATTAGAAGGAAACTTCGGTGCAGACATCCTCCAAGGCAACGCCGGAGATGATGCGATGGCAGGCGGTGCAGAAAACGACACCCTGGAAGGAAACGAAGGAAACGACCAACTGCAAGGAAATGCCGGACATGACCAACTGAAAGGAAACACCGGAAACGACTTACTAGCAGGCGGTCTCGGCAACGATACCCTCGAAGGCAACGAAGAAAACGATTGGTTAGTGGGTGACGCGGGACAAGACATCCTCATCGGCGGTGCGGGTGTGGACTTACTCAATGGCGGAGACAGTGCCGATGTCTTCTACTTCAACGCACCCTCCGACGGCGGCGACTTAATCCTCGACTTTGACCCCACCCAAGGAGATAAAATTCAAATCTCCGCCACTGGGTTTAATACTAAATCCCTAGCCGACTTTAGCGTCCTAGCTGGGACTCTGGAATTCAAAGGACAAGAAATCGCGCTGATTCAAAACAACGGGCAAACCTACAATAACTTTCCTAACTTAGGTGAAATCCTTGAAATTGTAGACGCA
The DNA here is from genome assembly GCF_036705085.1 of Microcoleus sp. B6-A1. NCBI lineage: Bacteria > Bacillati > Cyanobacteriota > Cyanophyceae > Oscillatoriales > Microcoleaceae > Microcoleus > Microcoleus sp. B6-A1. The sequence goes on along the minus strand of NZ_JAUBTU010000112.1, from coordinate 15,375 downwards.
CCCACAGCCCAGCCTGCCCCGACTGCCGGTGAAGTTTCCGCTCAAACCACCCCCAGTGTTGCCAATCCCGATTTAGTAAAAAAACCAGAAAAGACGATTCTTGATGACATTATCAAGCGGGGTCAGATTAAACTCGGCACCTCTTCTTCTGGGTCAGAATTTGACTTTGAATTTGTCCGTACTTTGGCAGCAGCGTTATTTGGGGATGCTAGCAAAGTAGAACGGGTAACAACCACGTTTGAAGAAGCCTTTGAACAGGTAGCGGATGGGACTGTAGACATCGCTGCCCAACGCTCTACCCACCAGCTAGAAGCGGATGCAGAGGGGAACATCGATTTCAGTCCAATTTATTTCTACGATTACCAAGCGGTCGTCGTTCGCAAAGATAGCGGCATTGAGAATGCTTTAGACCTCCAGGACCGTACCATTGGCATGATTGAAGGCACTAACTCATTAGACGATTTACAAAATCAATTAAGCCCTGAAGGGGTTAAGTTTACACCCAAATTGTTTGACACCCTTGAAGAAGTTGTCGCCGCCTACGAGCGAGGTGAAATTGATGCCTACGCCACTGACCGCGCCCTGATTCTGGAGCGCCTCGCTGACCCAGAAAATCACCGTCTGTTAGACGTAGAATTCTCCAAAGAACCTATTGCCCTGGCCTTACCCGAAAATGACTCGCAATGGGTCGATGTGGTGCGGTGGGTCAATAATGTCCCGATTCAAGCGGAAGAATTTGGAATTAGCTCTGAAAACATCGACCAATTTATTGCCGTTAATACCGATAAGAATCCGAATAATGACGACCGTCCTGCCATTCGTCGTTTCCTGGGCTTAGAAGGCGATTTAGGAGCTTCTCTGGGGCTTCCCAAGGACTTCGCAGTAAACGTTATCAAACAAGTTGGCAACTACGCAGAAATATACGATCGTCACTTCTCTGGGGTAGAGCGCGATCGCAATCTCCTCTCGAATGAGGGAGGTTTGTTTTATTCTCCACCGTTCTCTGGTACTAAGGTTGATGCGACTTTAATTGATAACGACGATCGCACTTTGCTGGCAGATGTTTTGCAGCGCGGCACCCTAAAACTAGGACTTCCCGGTAACAACCCCGGCTTTGCCGTGAAGCAAGCGAATGGCGAATATGTGGGCTTTGACGTTGACTTAGGACGTGCTATTGCTGCGGCTTTATTTGGCGATCCTACTAAGCTTGAAATTGAGGTTCAGTCGTTTAAGGATAGTTTCGCCAATACTGCTAATGGTGTGGTTGATGTCTCAGCAATGGGAATAACTCAAAACCTGGTGCGCGATGCGAGTTTGGGTGTTGATTTTAGTCCGACTTATCTTTACACCGGTCAAGGTGTTTTAGTCAGAGATAATACCGGTATAAGCGTTTTACCGGCTCTCAATGGTCGCCTAGTTGGTATTTTGGAAGGAGCAACTTCTTTACAAAATCTCCAAGATGCTTTAAGCAAATACGGGGGTACGTTTATCCCTGTTAAGTTTGCAACAAATGATGAAATGTTTGCAGCTTACGACAAAGGAGAAATAGATGCTGTCTCAACTGACCTGACTATTCTCAGTGCCCGAATTCCTACCTTATCCAATCCCGCACAGCATCGGATTCTCGATGAAGTTCTTTCTAAAGAACCTTTGGGCTTAATAACTGACGAAAATCAATCCAAGTGGGCAGATGTAGTACGTTGGGTTTATAACACCTTAGTTCAAGCAGAAGAATATGGCATTACTTCAGGCAATATTGAGGATTTGATCACCCAGAATACTGACTCTAACTCCGCGAATGACTCTAACTCCGCCATTCGCCAATTCTTAGGCTTGGAAGGGAATATAGGTGAAGCGCTAGGTTTGCCAAAGGACTTTACTGTGAAGGCGATCGAAGCAGTAGGGAACTATGGAGAAATGTACGATCGACATTTCAATTCCAACGTTCTCCGTCGCGACAGTAACGCACTTGCTGCCGACTTTGGCTTGCAGTATTCGCTGCCTTTTTCTGGTACGACTGGTAACGATACACTCATTGGCACTGAAGGCAATGACTTACTCAATGGCAACTCCGGCGACAATTTCCTCAATGGTAATCAAGGGAACGATACTCTCTCTGGCGGTCAAGGCAATGATACCCTGTGGGGTGGCAAAGGCAATGACTTCGTTTCTGGTGGCAAAGGCAAGGACATTCTCTTTGGCGGTAAAGGCAGTGATACTCTCAATGGAGATGCCGATGACGACTTGCTCAATGGTGGCAAAGGCAAGGACATTCTCTTTGGCGGTAAAGGCAATGATCTTCTCAATGGAGGTGCGGGTGACGACTTGCTCAATGGTGGCAAAGGACGCGATACTTTTGTTTTAACGCCGGGAAATGGAACTGATACGATCGCAGATTTTACTATTGGTCAAGACTTATTAGAATTAGCAGGCGGCCTCAAATTTGAGCAGTTAACTATTACCCAAGGTACAGGCACTCAAGCCCGGGATACCCTGCTCCGTCTTGTTAGCACTGGGGCAGTTTTAGCATCTCTGACTGACTCATCAGCTAGTTCTATCACTCCGGCAATGTTCACCTTAAACTAATAACGAACTTTCATAAAAAAGAAGGAACAAATTATTTAATCTTTGTTCCTTCTTTCCGAGTTTTCGATAAGTCAATCTACAGCTTGACTTCGATATCTACGCCGGCTGGCAAATCCAGTTTCATCAAAGCGTCAATTGTTTTAGCCGAAGGCTGGTGAATGTCGATAATCCGGCGGTGCGTGCGGGTTTCAAAGTGTTCGCGAGAATCTTTGTCTACGTGGGGCGATCGCAGCAAGCAGTAAATCCGCCGTTTTGTCGGTAGGGGAATCGGGCCGATCGCTGTGGCTGCTGTCCGATTTGCTGTATCTACAATCTTTTCGCAGGATGCGTCTAGAATTCGGCGATCGAAAGCTTTGAGGCGAATGCGAATTTTTTGCTGTTGAATTGTTGCCATTTTTGTTTCTTTAATTTTCTAGGTTCAGTTTATTTTTAGTCATTAGTTATTAGTTATTCGTCATTAGTTATTAGTCATTAGTTATTTAATCGTTAACTACTAACCGCTGACTGCTGACTGATGACTACTGACTGATGACTGCTGACTACTCACTAAATAGCAGAAAAGCCTAGTGACATTTGGCGGCTTTTCTGCTACTTAAGCTGTTATCGGAGTCCTACTTGAGGATTTTGGAAACAACGCCGGCGCCGACGGTGCGGCCGCCTTCGCGGATAGCGAAGCGCATTCCTTGTTCGATCGCGATCGGGTGAATCAACTCAACAGTCATTTTGATCCGGTCACCTGGCATCACCATTTCTGCTTCACTACCGTCATCAGCGGTGAACTGGTTGATCGTGCCGGTCACGTCAGTGGTACGGACGTAGAATTGAGGGCGATATCCAGAGAAAAAGGGCGTGTGCCGGCCGCCTTCTTCCTTCTTGAGGATGTACACTTCAGATTCAAACTGAGTGTGAGGACTGATGGATTTGGGCTTGGCAATTACCATGCCTCTTTCAATATCCGCCTTTAAAATCCCCCGCAGCAGTAGACCCACGTTGTCGCCAGCAATGCCTTCATCCAACGACTTGGTGAACATTTCCACACCAGTCACCGTAGTGCTGCGAGTGTCCTTAATGCCAATCACTTCTACTGTTTCGCCGACTTTGATTGTGCCGCGCTCAATCCGACCAGTAGCAACAGTACCCCGACCAGTAATCGAGAATACGTCTTCAACTGCCATCAAGAAAGGCTTGTCAACTTCGCGTTCTGGTGTGGGGATGTAAGAATCTACTTCTTCCATCAGCTTGTAGATTTTGTCAACCCACTCATTTTCGCCCTTGACAGTCTTGGGATTAGCAAGCATCGCTTCGAGAGCTTTCAATCCCGAACCTGTGACGATGGGGATGTCATCGCCCGGAAAATCGTAAGAGCTCAAAAGTTCGCGAACTTCTAGTTCTACCAATTCCAACAGTTCAGCATCATCCACCATGTCTTCTTTGTTCAAGAAGACAACCAGGCTAGGAACGCCAACTTGCTTAGCTAGCAGGATGTGTTCGCGAGTTTGAGGCATGGGGCCGTCTGCTGCTGACACTACTAGGATGCCGCCGTCCATTTGAGCTGCACCGGTGATCATGTTTTTCACATAGTCAGCGTGTCCGGGGCAATCTACGTGGGCATAGTGCCGAGTTGTGGTTTCGTATTCCACGTGAGCAGTATTAATCGTAATACCCCGTGCTTTTTCTTCAGGCGCAGCGTCGATGTCGGCGTAGTTCTTAGCCTTTGCTTGACCTAGTGCAGAGAGAGTCATCGTAATCGCGGCGGTCAAAGTTGTTTTGCCGTGGTCAACGTGACCGATCGTGCCGATGTTTACGTGGGGTTTATTCCGTTCAAATTTTGCGCGTGCCATTCTTGATTTGTTCCTTGTTTCTTTTAGCGATTTTAGACTTGAGATTTTAGATTCTAGACTTTGGATTCAATCCAAAATCCAAAATCTAAAATCCAAAATCATTAGTTCCCTTTGTTCTTAGCGATAATGGCTTCAGCCACGTTTCGCGGCACTTCTTCGTAATGGCTGAATTCCATTGTGAAGATGCCTCGACCTTGGGTTTTCGAGCGGATGTCGGTGGCGTAACCAAACATTTCTGCTAGTGGAACTTTTACAGAAACTTTGGCTATCCCCTGATCCGTCTCTTGACCTTCGATCTGACCCCGACGCGAGTTGAGGTCTCCGATGACGTTCCCGATGTAATCTTCGGGAACTTCAACCTCTACTTTCATCATAGGCTCTAGCAGCACTGGCGACGCCTTCATCACGGCTTCTTTGATCGCCATTGAACCGGCGATCTTAAATGCCATTTCTGAGGAGTCTACGTCGTGGAAAGACCCGTCTACCATAGTAGCTTTGAGGTCAATCACGGGATACCCTGCTACAATACCTGATTCGCAGGCTTCTTTCATCCCTTGTTCTGCAGGGCCGATGTACTCTTTGGGTACAGTGCCACCAACAATTTTGGAGACAAATTCAAAGCCGCTTCCGACTTCGGTGGGTTCTAGTTCGATCACAACGTGACCGTACTGACCTTTACCGCCACTTTGGCGGATAAATTTACCTTCGGCGCGGACGGATTTGCGAATGGTTTCACGGTAGGCTACTTGTGGCTGACCCACGTTGGCTTCTACTTTGAATTCCCGCAGCATCCTGTCTACCAGGATTTCCAGGTGCAGTTCGCCCATGCCGGCGATGACTGTCTGGTTGGTTTCTGGGTCAACGTTGACTCGGAAGGTGGGGTCTTCTTCCGAGAGTGACTGGAGGGCTTTGGAGAGCTTCTCCATGTCTTGTTTGGTTTTGGGTTCGACAGCCACGGAGATGACTGGCTCTGGAATAAACAGAGATTCCAGAATCACTGGCGCTCCTTCTTCGCAGAGGGTGTCGCCGGTGAAGGTGTCTTTCAAACCCAAGGCTGCTCCCAAGTCTCCGGCTCGGAGTTCCTCAACTTCTATCCGATCGTCCGCTTTGAGTACAATTAGGCGAGAAACCCGCTCTTTTTTGTCTTTGGTGGAGTTCAGGACGTAGGTTCCTTTTTTGAGGATACCGGAGTAGACGCGAACAAAGGTCAGGCGACCGTAGGGGTCAGCCATGATTTTGAATGCCAGGGCTGACAGGGGGGCGTTGTCGTCGGCAAACCGCTCTGCTGTGTCGCCGTTGGGTAGGAGTCCTTGAATTGGAGGAACTTCCAAGGGCGACGGCAGATAGTCGATGACTGCATCCAACAACAACTGAACGCCTTTGTTTTTGAAGGCCGAACCGCACAACATGGGGACGATCGTACCTTCGACAGTGCCATGACGCAGGGCCAAGCGGATTTCGTCTTCCGTTAACTCTTCGCCTTCGAGGTATTTCTCCGTGAGGGCGTCGCTGGTTTCTGCTACGGACTCTATCAGCTTGGTGCGGTATTCTACGGCTAGATCCTTTACTTCATCGGGGATTTCTACTTCCTCGATATCGGTGCCGGTGTTGTTGTTGTAGATGTAGGCTTTCATTTGCACTAAATCTACAATTCCCCGGAAGTTTTCTTCGCTGCCGATCGGGATTTGGATGGGTACGGCGTTCGCTCTCATGCGATCGCGAATTTGGCCGTAGACTTTGTAGAAGTTTGCCCCCATCCGATCCATTTTGTTGACGAACACGATCCTCGGTACTTTGTACCTATCGGCTTGTCGCCAAACTGTTTCGGATTGCGGCTGCACTCCCCCTACCGAGCAGAACACTGCGATCACTCCGTCGAGCACTCGCATCGAGCGTTCGACTTCGATCGTGAAGTCTACGTGTCCGGGAGTGTCGATGATGTTGATTTTGTAATCTTTCCAACTGGTGGTGATAGCAGCGGCAGTAATCGTAATTCCCCGCTCCCGCTCTTGCTCCATCCAGTCAGTGACTGCTGTTCCCTCGTGCACTTCACCCATTTTGTGAACCATGCCTGAATAGAACAGAATTCTTTCAGTTGTTGTTGTTTTGCCCGCGTCTATGTGGGCTGCGATGCCGATGTTGCGAGTTTTTTCTAGCGGGACGGTACGTGCCACAGCTACCTCCTTAATCTTGTGTTGCTGTTATAATACTATTATACTACACAGTAACCCTATTTTGCACTCCCCAGTGACTTACAAAAGTCTCTGGAGCTTATTGTTACATTTTAATATTTTTTGCAAGATTTGTTTACAAAAATATTAAGGATGCGACATGGAGGATTCAGAGAGTGCATGAATTTTGAGTGCATGAATTTTGATTTTGAGAGTTTTGAGTTTGCTTCACCAATCGCAAGTGCGCCAAGAGAAGCAATCTCAACACTCAAAACTTACACTTTCCAATTTCTCACCCGATGCTTTTATACCGCACGATCGCGCCCTTCTCCATGCCCGTTGTTGCAGTTAGTAGCGGTAGTGAGCAAAAGCCTTGTTAGCTTCAGCCATACGGTGAGTTTCTTCGCGCTTGCGAATAGCACTCCCTGTTTCGTTAGCTGCATCCATCAGTTCGTTGGCTAGCTTGGCTGCCATCGAGCGGCCGGTGCGGGCGCGGGCAAATCTGATCAGCCAGCGGAGGGCGAGGGTTGTACCGCGATCGGAACGCACTTCCATTGGCACTTGGTAGGTGGCGCCACCTACCCGGCGGGCTTTGACTTCGACCAGGGGTGTCGCGTTTTTGACTGCTTTTTCAAACAAGTCTAACGGTTCAGCCCCTGTGCGTTCTTGGATGGTTTTGAGGGCGTCGTAGACGATGCTGGAGGCAACGGATTTTTTGCCGTGCTGCATGATCCGTCTCACCATCATGCTTACCAACCGGCTGTTGTAGGTTGGATCTGGTGGAACTGGACGTTTTTGAATAACTGTGCGGCGAGACATAGTTCTATTTGGGATTTTTGATTTTGAATGATTGAGTTTGGGGTTTTGGGATCACATCTCGATTTATGACGATCGAGCGTGCAATTGAGCGGCGCGATCGGATTTATTTTTGCTTCCCAACCCCGACGATCGGGCGAGTTCCGTGTTATTTTTTCTCTTTAGGACGCTTGGCCCCGTATTTGGAACGACCCTGCTTGCGGTCTTTCACCCCAGCGGTGTCTAATGTACCCCGAATGATGTGGTATCTAACTCCGGGCAGATCTTTTACCCGACCGCCCCGGATCATTACTACCGAGTGTTCTTGCAAGTTGTGACCGATCCCTGGGATGTAGGCGGTGACTTCAAAACCAGAGGTCAGCCGTACCCGAGCCACCTTCCGCAGCGCCGAGTTGGGTTTTTTCGGGGTGGTCGTGTACACTCTGGTGCAAACTCCGCGGCGCTGCGGGCAACTCTTGAGAGCTGGCGATTTGGTTTTTTTCTGCGTTTGTTCCCGTGCTGAACGGATGAGTTGCTGAATAGTGGGCATGAGTTACGGCATTTCTAGCTTTTTGCTGAATATAGTGATTTGGCTGTATCCGCACTGAAAGTCCCTTCCCCTCTGGGGGGACGGGATGAATGAAAATAATTATGGGTAAGTGAGGATACCAGACTCTGTATTGTACACGACGCGAGTTTCTTTGGCAAGAAATTTGCGCGATCCGCGATCGAACTTTCTTCCTTGCTGCAAGTTGGGAGGGGGCGAGCGCAACGGGCGAATGGTATGTGACATCCTATAATTTAGGCGCAACTATGATGATTTTCACAGCCGTCAGCAAAATTTATGACGATCGCAAAAGCGCGATATTGCGATCGAATTACCATTGTGAGGAGAGGCGCATTAACTCTAGCCTGCGATCGCATCACAGTCTCTAGCCGATCTACATCACATAAAGTTATCTAAAATTGCCCGACAATAAGAAATATACATTGAGTTGACGGCAGATGACAACCAAAGCTTATATTCCTGAATATAAAATTTCCGAACTTTACTTGAATATTTGGAAATCCGGTAAGATCGATCGGACTGTGTTCCAGCAAATTCAATACGCAATTAATTCTCACAGTTTAAAAAGTTCAGACGATCGAAAAATTGTCAGCAGGCTGCTGTATGCAGTACGGCGGGGATGGGTGTCAGTGACGGACTGAGTTGCTTGGGACTTTTGAGTCGGGGCGCGAGATTGCTTCGTGACTCCCCGGGCGTAGCTGCGTCACTGAGTTGTGAGATTGCCACCCATTTGCCGCCCACAGAGCACCCCGCGTGCGTTGTGCAGGAGTTGTGAACTAAAATCTCATCCATAAAATTAGAGGACTCCCCAATAGATGCACCGCTCTTAAAAGGAAATATTAAGGTAAAAGGACACGGTATGTTTAATTCTACAGAACTGCTGATAGAGGCTTTCATCCAACAACTTCAGAACGGGTACAGCCGCACTTACGGAGGCTACAAATCAGACTATGCTGACATTATTGCCTGGGTGGGGGCAATGGCGTTAGAAAACATCGCTAACAGCGACGCTCTTTATCACAATGTAGAACACGCCATTTGCATTAGCTTAGTCGGTCAAGAAATCTTGCGGGGAAAACACATTCGCAAGGGCGGAGTTTCCTGCGAAGATTGGCTGCACTTCATCATTTCGTTGCTGTGCCAAGACATCGGATATGTCAAAGGAGTTTGCCGGCAAGACCAAGAATCAGAAGGATTGTATGCTACGGGAAAAGATGGCATGAGAATTGCACTTGCTCCCGGTGCAACAGCGGCCAGCCTAGCTCCTTACCGAGTTGACCGAGCTAAATTGTTTATTGACGAGCGCTTCGGCAACCACAAGCTAATTAATGCTGAGATAATTAAGCAGAACATAGAACAGACTCGTTTCTCGGTGCTTGACGGCAACACTGACGAGGATGCAGTTAATTACTCTAGTTTAGTTCGCGGTGCTGACTTGATAGGTCAGCTCAGCAACCCGCAATATTTGCAGAAAATTGGCGCGCTGTTTTACGAGTTGGAAGAAAGCGGTGCTACTAAAGTTTTGGGCTATCGACATCCGGGCGACTTGCTGCAAAGCTACTCTAAGTTTTACTGGAGCGGGATTTATCCTCACATCAGTGAATCTCTCGGTTACTTGCAGTTGACGCAGGAAGGCAAACAGATTGTGGCTAGTTTGTACGCTAACATATTTCGGATGGAACACCAACGTTGCGATTCTGACGTTGCTTAAGGGCAGGGGAAGGGAAAGGCGGCAAGTTGTGAATGCGTGAGATTGCTTTCATAATAATTGCTTCGTTAACATTCCTTGCAACGGTATTAAAGAGAAGGGAAAGACGGCGAGTTTTGAAGGCGTGAGATTGCTATCCTAAGAATCACTTTGCTCGCATTCCTTGCAGCGCCATTACCGGACCTGAGTTAAAGAATTAGCAATTACCAATTACTAATTTACCCTGGTCGAAATATATTTCATCCAACTCAACTAATTTCCTCCTCAATCTCAACTAATTTCCTCCTCAATTTCTGAATGATATCTCGGACACAACCAATTGCTGGGCACCAAAGAAGGCCATCCCTCGCGCAGCGCTTCCAAACAAACAGCACGCACAGTTAATTGACAGTCAAGCAGTTCTACACCAGCTTTTTCAACTTGCTTTTTGCCAATCTTTAAAATTGATTCATCGCTAAATTCAAAGGTTTTGTGACACTGAATACAAACCAGATGGTGGTGGTGGTGTAATTCCGGCAAATTCAGTTCGTAATGTTTGTGTCCTTCTGCTAATTCTAGTTCACGCAAAATCCCAATTCTGGCTAATAAATGCAGGGTTCGGTAGACAGTAGACAACCCAATTCGTTCTCCTTTATTCTGCAAAGTCTTGTATAATTCTTCCGCACTTAAATGATTGCCTTGCCGCAGATTTTGAAAGACACTCAAAATAGTTTCTCGCTGGGGAGTCAGGCGGCAGCCTCTCTGGTTTAGTTCGACTTTGAGTGAGTTAGCGCTGTATAGATTCATGTCGGTAAAAAATCAAAAAATTGAAGGGGGATTTTGCTGGATTATCTGTTATTTGTTCGCGCTCCTTTTTCGATTGTCCTAAAGTGTATTTTGCGGGAAAATCAATCTAAGTTTAGACTCACTCTGCTAGCCACCTATCCCCCTTGCTCAAGGTGGAACTGAATCAGTGGTAGTCGGTATTTGTGCGTAATTTTTGTGAAGTTTAGAGCACTGTTGCCGATCGCCACTGGCAAAACAAGTCTTAGGTTCAAAGTCGGTGCAAGCGCTCGCTTCCTCTGTACAAGCAACCCACGGCCACACTGTACATTTGAGGCGGTAGTCATTAATTTTCCCTCCGGCACCAACGCCCAAGCCGAGTCTGGCTAGGTTGGGCAACAGGATTAAGCCTTGTTCGTACATGGGCAATTCTGGGTTGAAGCGGGAAAGCTCAAATAGGGTATAGGCTCCCGCCCAGAGGACGATGAGGCAAGCATGGGCGACGTGGGTACCGAGCAAACGGCCGTCCAGGTTTGTTAAGCGGGCTTTGCCGGCCCACCGGGAAAAAAATTCTCCTTCGGCTGGGAAGGATTTTTTTGCCATGCTAGTCACGGCGATTTACCTCTGGAGAAAGATGTCAGTGGAGTTTTAAGCGATCGCAGCTTATTGATATAAATAATCAACAATTTTAGTAGTTTAGTCAAGGGGTATTTGAGAAAAATTTTCACTGATTTGAGTTCAGGTATGTAAATCAGTAGGAAAAAACATCGCTATATCAGGATTATGACTGTTTTTGGCGCTTGAGCGGAGTTTGGTCTCTCGTTAGCCAAAATAGCAGCTAAAGGAATATTTCTAAATTTATTGATAAATAATATTATTAAAAAGTATTATGGCTAGAGTATTGTTCAAGTAGCTATCCAATCCTCTCGGAAAAGACAAGGTGGAAAAAGAAATCCGGTACTTTCCTATGGACAAGCTTCTCTAAAAGTACGGTTAGAGGGGGGCGCGGGATTGTTTTTTTCCGACTCCAGAGAGTTAATGCCTACTTCTTGACCGAAAATTTGGGTCTCAAGCCTTCAGTGGCCGGCTTTATGTTATAATTTAATTGGTTGAAATACCCACCTAAGATTGCAGCGATATATACTCATTCTGAGTTGAAACCGGGACTGATCCAGTAATAGGGAAAGACTGAAGGGCAATGGTTAAAATCCAACCTGGAAGCAAAATAAAAAGTATTGTTAATGTTTTTCAAACAAAACGATACATATAGTCGGGATAGGGCATTGCCACGACTTAAAATGAACATGGAGACTCAGTAAAACTACTTCGGTAGTATTGGTCGATGAAGTGTTAAGAATCCCCGCACATGAAAGGTCGGGGAGTATGTCAAATATTCATCTCAAACTCCAAACAACAAAGCCTGATAGCCAATGCTCTCAGGCTTTATCTAGCAGGATTTTTAACTGCTTGTTGCATTTGGCGCGCTAGCTCAAGCAGAGGATTTGGTTTCTTCAGCTACTTGCTCGTTGTTGGGCAACTCCAGGCAATAACCGGCTCCGTATACGGTTTTGATGTACCGAGGATGGCGGGGATCGGGTTCCATCTTGGTTCTCAGGTGTCTGATGTGTACACGAATAGTTTCGATGTCGTCGTCGGGGTCGTAACCCCACACTTCTTTGAGAATTTCGCTGGGAGAGACTGTCTGACCGTGGCGCTGAAGCAAGCAGTGCAGCAACTCAAACTCTAGGTGGGTCAGTTTGACTGTCTGAGCGTACCAAACAGCTTCAAACCTTTCGGGGACAAGGGTCAGCGGGCCGTAATTCAGGATTTCGGAGTGTTTGGCCGCTTGGGGGATGCGGTCTGTGCGTCTTAGTAGAGCTCGCACTCGGGCTAGCATCTCTTCTAGTTCAAAGGGTTTGGTCAGGTAGTCGTCGGCGCCGGAGTTGAAGCCTTCTACTTTGTCTTGAGTTTGACTTAAGGCTGTCAACATCAAGACGGGAATGTCTGAGGTGCGCTCGTCACGCCGCAAACGCTGACATACGGTAAATCCGTCTACTCTAGGCAGCATGAGGTCTAGCATGATCAGGTCGGGGAGCAGTTGTATGGCTAATGCCTGACCTTTGATGCCGTCTTCTGCCTGGGTGACTTCGTAGCCAGCCATTTCTAGGTTGACGGCTACAAGTTCGGCGATCGCCGCGTCATCATCAATAACAAGTATCCGAGGCATCATTATTTATCTCACCGCTAACCGAATGGCAGATCCTACAGCCTTCTGGGGGTTCCAGGTAACTTTAACGAACAATTTTTTAATTTTAAGCTTCATTAAGGATTATAAGGTTGATTAAGAACTTTCGGGGCTCTGTAAATATTCTTGTACTAATTATAAGCCATAAGAACACATATCAGAAAACTGTTTGCCCCAAATCTTGCTGGGGGCAGATTTTTGGTCGCCCCGAACAGCCTTAAGTTTTGCAGGGTGCGCCTGGGGCTTCACAGAATAGCCCTAACGGTAGTCCGCCTCTTCCATGACCCTATTAACCTTTAACTGTAAATTTTTTCACTTAGCTAATTTTGCTTATAAAATTTTTGTGTTTTTTGAGGGGGTAGGGCTTGCTTTTTTGGGGTATTGACGGTATTATTAAATAATATCAATATAAGTATTTATCAAAAAAAGAATCAATATATCCATTATTTAATGGTATCATATAAAAGTCAAATAATCAATCCCGCAACCTGACAATTTTTGGCCATTTTTTTGCCTGTGGGGCTAATTTTTTTCTCGCCCTGGAATCCGCAAAACAACCGATAAAAACTGCTTGCATACCTACTGAGGGCGAGTTTCCGATCGAGCTGGCTGAGTATTTTGCTTGGGAAGAGTCGGCTTAGAGCCTAATTTTTGGAAATAAAGACCGCCGATGGTGGCTAAGAATATTGTGTAAGCCGCCGCTTGGACGAGATAAAGTCGATCTCTGTATCCAAACAGTGCTTTGAGAATCACTCCTGGAAATTGTCGATCGGGCAAAATTTCCGCTGCATTCCACACCATCGGGCCTAAAATACAAGAGTGGACTGGTGCGAGGCGATCGGAATAAAAACAAATCGCTGCATACTGGCTATTCATCTGCGACAAAATCCCAGCGGCTTGGTCAAAATGCTTGAGTGCAGATACTGCCAAACCTGCCACGATTAACAGCAACAAAATCCCCATAAACTTGAAAAACAGGCGGATATCAATTTTTACGCCCCACTTGAACAGTAGCGCGCCAATGATTGCCGCCCCAGTCAAACCGCCCAAAGCACCTAAAGCAGGAGTTAAACCTTGTTGAAATTGAGCGCTGACAAATATAACTGTTTCAAAACCTTCGCGCAGTACCGCAATAAAAATTAAGCCAAATACGCCCCAGCCGGCATGGGTATTTTCTGTCAAAGCTGCTGTAACGGCTCCTTCAACTTCTGCTTTGAGAAAGCGCGCTTGCTGAGTCATCCAAATTAGCATCCAGCTTAGCATTGCGATCGCCACAATGCCCAACACGCCCTCTAATAGCTGTTTAATGACTGGTGCGTAAGGCTGCTCAGATGTTGATAGTGCTGCGAGCAATCCATTGAATAAAACACCCACAATACCGCTAGCACCAATGCCGGCGGCGACACCTGCATAAACCCAAGAATTGAGGTGAGTTTGCTCGGCTTTTTTGAGGCAAGCTAATACAATTCCGACGACTAAGGCGGCTTCTACGCCTTCGCGCAGGGTAATTACAAAAGTTGGTACCGCTTCACTAAAATTCATTTTTTATAATCATGGGGCATGGGCATGAGGCATGGGTTATTGGTCATTGGAAATAACCAATAACCAATTACCAATAACAATTAACTAATGATTAAATCAACTATAATCCCGCAGCATTTTTTTCAATTCTACTTGGTGCAATTCTTCTTGTCCAATCAGATTGCGGGCATATTCTTCCAAATAAACGCTGGAGTCAGTCACAACTTCAAGTAAAGATTTATACTTTTTAAGCGCTTTTTTCTCGTGATTTAAACTTTCTTCTAACAAGTCTTTCACCGAGTGTTTGTATGTTTCTTCGATGGGAGCAATTTTCTGACTGGGATGCCCCTCTAAACCGGTGAGAATTTCTCCTGCTTGTTGGGCGTGGAGTAGGGATTCCGTGGCTTGTGCTTTAAAAAACTGCACGATGGGAATCCGGTTTGGCCCTGTCACCATTAGTGAATAGTGGGTATAGCGCACGACACCTGCAAGTTCCCATTCCATGATGGTGCATAGCAGTTCCTGGGTTTTTTTCTCGTCAAGTTCTTTCATTTGTTGTTTTAGAGGTAGAATGCCTTAGAGGGCGCTGTTTATAATAGCACATTTAAGTTAAAAAGGAAAAGTAAGGTGCTGATGGCGTGCCTTACCGGAGAGATGTTGTATGTGAGCTAGGGGTTAACTTCTAAGGTTCCAGTAGGAGCAAACACTACAGTAAACTTAGCGACTGGTGCTGCACTGTTACGGCTGCTAGTTTCGGAAGATTTCAGCAGATTTGGCAAAGGAGTTTCTTTGGTGTAATCCTTGGCGGGTTGATTGAGCGGCTCGAAATTGTCGTAGCTTGCGGGGCGGAACGCCATCGCCCCATCTTGACTTGTACTGACTCGATAGACTAGATTTTGATGAAAAGTAGGGCTAGTTTGCCAACTTCGATCGATGCGATCGTAGACTTTTAGAGCTAACTCATCTAGTTTGACGCGATCCGTAATTTATGCTGTCTGATTTGTTCCATCCACCGCCTGAACGTCCTGCTGGCCTGCTGATACAGGTACAGCTTGGACAGTCTTATCTGTACGGCTAGTGGCAATAGCCGTTTCAGTAGACGTAAGTAGTTAAACAAAATTAATTACATAAATAACTAATATGATATAATAAGAATATTAAGTATATTTAAAGAGGTT
>NZ_JAUBTU010000189.1:0-1619 GCF_036705085.1 Microcoleus sp. B6-A1 | reverse complement strand
CTTGTTTCATCTGTAGAAAAAATTCTTAAAGAATTTGGAGATAATTATGTAATTAATTTTGCTTAACTACTTATTAGAAGGGGGGGGTTGCTTGCAATCTGTACCTGCGGCGGTGTGGTTGGGTGAGAGTTATGGGGTTTTGGGTGAGGAGGAGAAGTGTCGGGGTTGGTTGGAGAAGGGGTGCGTTGGCGCTCTGGAATTGATGAATTTTAATCCGGGTGTTGCACATTACTGGTGTGGTAGAGCGTTGTCGGGCTTGGGGGATGTGGGGGGTGCTGTGCAGAATTATCGAGATGCTTTGAGTCGGCATTTGTTTTATCCGGCTCGCGGGGAGGTTAAGGAAGGGTTGGAAGGTTTGTAGATTGTTGTTGGGAAGGGTTCTTGTGGTTGAGGCTTTGTTTATTGGGCGCATCTATTTAGGAAAAAAGCTTCAAAATCAAAAAAATCACAAGTTCCTATCTGAAAACGTTCTAATAGCAGAACAACACCAAAATGTTAGCTTCTCCTCAAATGAAAAATTAAATTTCAATGGTTGAGACTTAACTTTTTGGTAGAAGGATTCACTGCTTCCTCTAAACCGAATAGATGTAAAGCAGCTTTTTTAATTTCAGACTTCACCCTAATAAATAGTGAACAAATAGAAGGAATACAAAATGAGCAACGAGCAAAATAAACTTCCTGCGGGTGCCTGGGAAACTGGTGGCAAAGATTTCACTCAACAAATCACACTTAATGGTCGTTCAGACATTGGCTGGGGAACTGTTAATACATCAGATCAACGTTTGTACGGATATATCCAGTTTCTGCCCTATAAGTTGACAGGGAATGATCCTTCCTACGACTACTACGCATTTGTGGGGTCGATGACGCATGGTGTTACTACATCGAAAAACAATGTGTTATCTGTAGGTTACTATGCTACAGAGATGGATCTGGTAGTTACTTGTCTAACCGAATCGAGTACAGTGTCCCAATACGGTCCTGACTCAACTGTTGGTACAAATACGACCAGCTTTACTATAGGAGCAGGCTTGCAGGGAGGCTTTAAAGGCGATGAAGCAACTGGTACAGCAGGAATTAATGCTTCTTGGGGTGTGAGCTTTGCAAGTCCAGATGTTAGTTTTTTAGCCAGTCGTTTGGAAAACGGTGTAACTTGGCGCTGTAAATTGCCATGTATAAGTTTTAAAAGTCCTGGCATACCAGCAGACCCTTTTCCAGCTTCTGCGGCTGGTTATACTTGGAAACCAGCTCTAATTGTTAAAGTTCCCAAAGGCAAACCTCCGATTCTTGAGATTAGTGTAAGAATACAGTGGAACTTTGACTACACTCGCGGAATTACTAATGACGTAAAAAGTTGGGTACAGACTTTCACCTATAACTACCAAGATGTACCATCAATAAAAGACGGAGCTTTGCTCAAAGGAAGTAGCCCGGAAATTTATGTCATGGAGTCGGGCAAGCGTCGATCGATTCCGGATCCTGCTACCTTTGAAGCTAGAGGTTATAAGTGGGATGCGGTTATCACTATCTCTGGCTCGGACTCAGGGTAAGCTCATCTAATTTGGTATAAATTGTACTTGACAAAACAAACAAAATACACAGGTAGCCCGCTCGTCATT